>CALHAO010000265.1 GCA_937931765.1 uncultured Thiotrichaceae bacterium | reverse complement strand
CTGAAGATTTGCTGCTTTAAACTCAGCAGACTTACACGGTGAATTCGCCACCGATTACCCCTTGCCAAACAAACTTTTCAGAATACCCAGGCCATCATTCGGTGACTCACCATCTTTGGTCACTACACCCATCGGAATCAGATTAATTACCGCCCCCGCTAACGCCGCAAAGGCTAATGACTGTAAGGCCAACTTGCCATAATTATCTTCAATCAGGAATAAATCACCCCAACCCAGCATTAGGCCTATCGCCATAAATAACAGCAACTCAATGCCCGGTCCCGCGAAGTAAACCAGCGCATTTTTAATCCTTGCGCCCTGCTGTCCCAGGGATTGAATCTGTACAAAACCTTCAATCGGCACCATGCGCACTTCCAAGGGCGCACCAAATAATTGCCCCTGATAAATGACACGCCCAAAACCCACCACGGTACGTTCAATTTTCCAGCCTAAGCACTTCGCCATCACCGCATGCCCGAACTCATGCAGCAATACCAACGGCATCCACCACACTAAAAACATCAGTGCAGCCATTTTACGTGGTTCGTAATTAGTGAATATTTCCAGACTGATGAACAACAACATCACACCCACCATGCCGTAAAGCGTCAGCGTCTCTGATAGCGGGGCTTTTCGTTTGTCGTAATCGCGTTGATCAAATTTCATGGTCAGGCTTTAGAGTAGTTTAGTCATGAATACACTGTTCGGGTCTAAGCTATAATCCGCAAAAGGCTCGCAGTACTCAAAACCGAAGCTAGCATATAGCTGCCTTGCTGGCTCAAAACCAATCATTGAACCGGTTTCCAAGCTCAGACGCTGATAGCCCCGCTCATCAGCTACATTGAGAATGTGTTGCAGTACTAATCGTGCTACGCCTCTTCTCAGGTGGGACTTTGCGGTGCGCATGGATTTTATTTCTGCGTGCTGCGGGGTTAACTCATTGAGTGCACCACAACCTGCCAGTTGATCATTGTCCCATGCTGTCCAGAAGGTTATATTGGGTTGGCGCAGGCCGTCCAAATCAAGTGCATGGGCACTTTCGGGAGGTGATTGCTCCAGCATGTGCTTCAAGTGTTCTTCTAGCAGTGCACGGATTTCCGGGCCACTTAGATCATCAACTTTAATTTTCATGCATACCACCGAAATCAGACTAAAAAATTGTCATGGAATGAAACCTTAAGCATACAATAATAACCGAACTGTAAGACTCAACAGTAATAAAAACAGGATTACTCCAGGAGGTTAAGCAGCACTACATCCGGGGCAGCGGATCATGTACAGCTTGTGCACATTAACTGCCTAAACTTTGCAGCCACATCAAATTAAGGCTAATATCAACTGATGACAAGATCCCATTGTTCAAATCTGGAAGAAGAATAACTAATGCTCAGACAAGGACTCGAGGTACGGATTGGCCAAAGCCTGTCCATGACACCTCAATTACAACAAGCCATTCGTCTACTGCAACTCTCGTCTATAGAGTTACAGGAAGAAGTTCAACAGGCACTCGAAGAAAACCCACTACTGCAACTGACAGAAGACGACTTCTCACCTGAAGGAAATAGTGAAAAAAATACTCAGGAAACAGAACCGGCTGCAGAATCCACCACCAGCGAAATAATCACTCCCGAACCCGACAGCATGGAAAGTGAAATTCCAGCGGACATGAATATTGATGCTGATTGGAGCGATGTATACGACACCCGCCCGGCCGGTAGTTCAACAGACTCTGATCCTGATAGTCAGGGTTTTCTGGAAAATCAAAGTGGCTCCGGTAGTGAAGACCTGCAGACCCACCTACTGTGGCAGGTCAATATGAGCAATCTGAGCAGTATTGATAAAAATATCGCAGAAACTATCATTCAATCACTGGATGGTGCTGGTTACCTTTACGAAAGTCTTGAAGATATTCTTGCCAGTCTGGATCAAAATCTGCTGATTGAGATAGAAGATGTACAAGCGGTACTGACATTTGTGCAACACCTTGATCCGGTCGGTGTTGCCGCCCGCAACCTAGGCGAGTGCCTATTGTTGCAACTGGAACAACTCAGACCTCAGACCAGTTTGCACCTGAAAGCCATAAAATTGGTAAATTTACAACTGGACTTGTTAGAGAAACGAAATTATAAAGAAATAAAGAAAAGACTAAAAATAGATCAACAGACACTGGAGGATATCATCAGCTTATTGCGGACGCTGCAGCCAAAACCGGGAAATGCTTTCTCAGATACGTCCAATGATTACATTGTGCCTGACGTATATGTGCATAAAATACACGGAAAATGGGTCGCTACTCTGAACGCAAAAGTTACTCCAGCGATAGAAGTCAACCAGCTTTATGCTGATATGGCAGGACAAGCAAAAAACCGCGCAGATAAACTATACTTCAAAGAGAACCTGCAACAAGCTCGCTGGTTAATCCGCAGCATTGATAGCCGCAATACGACCATTCTGAACGTTGCACGCACCATCGTTGAGTACCAAAGTGCTTTTATGCATTACGGTGAGCAGGCGATGAAGCCGCTTATTTTACGTGATATTGCCGAAGAGCTTGAAATGCATGAATCCACTATTTCGCGTGTCACCAGCAATAAATACATCCATACCCCCCAGGGTATCTTTGAACTCAAATATTTCTTCTCAAGCCAACTTGAAACCGACGCGGGTGCAAGTTGCTCATCCACAGCTATTCGCGCCATGATCAAACAGTTAATATCCGGGGAAAATTCCAACGCCCCATTGAGTGACAGCAAGCTAACCCTCATGTTAAAAGAACAGGGGATCAATGTTGCAAGACGTACTGTCGCTAAATATCGTGAAGCCCTGTCTATCCCTTCATCACATGAAAGGAAGACATTGGTGACGAGCTGAGCCAGAAAGACAAGCTATCTGGCTATTTTTATTGACCTGAAAAAGGAGTTTGCAAATGCAATTAGAAATTACCGGCCATCATATAGAAGTAACTTCTGCACTAAACACCTATATCCAAGAAAAGTTTGATCGTATAAAACGACACTTTGATCAGGTGCTTAATATCCACGTGATACTTGAAGTGGAAACTAAGGCACAACATAGCGCTGAAGCTTCGATGCATGTTAGTGGTAATCACATTTTTGCGAATGCTAAAGAAGGAAATATGTACGCAGCCATCGATGCTTTAGTCGATAAACTGGATCGACAGGTACTTAAACACAAAGCAAAGCTGAAAGACCATCACCGCGATGAGAGTGTAAAGCTCAATTCACAGCTGGTCGAAGCAGAAGAAAGAACAGAAGAAACGGAACAAGTGAGTTAAATTATGGACATAGCTACTCTTCTATCTACGGACAGAATTATTTTTGAAGATGAAGTTTCAAGTATGAAAAAGGCTTTTGAGCAATTATCCCGCTTATTACAACGGGGTGAATCTGAAGATGAGCCAGGTGCAGATGCGGTATTTGATGCACTGACTTCACGCGAGAAACTGGGTAGCACCACGCTGGGGAATGGCATTGCCATCCCCCATGCTTGTATGGACATACCTGAACCGATAGCCGCTTTACTGGTCACGGAAGAAGGTATAAAAATGGATACCCCGGACAAAAAACCGGTACACCTGTTACTGGCCTTATTGATTCCGAGAGATAATAGCCAGATGTACCAGCCCCTGCTGAAGGAATTGGCTGCCAATATCAATCGCAAGGGGCTACATGAAGATTTTATGAGCCATCAAAACCCTTCACTAACACTTGATCATATTTCGTCACTTTTTATTACTGATATTGCAGCATGACCCCATTTATGGTTTAAAGAGGGTATTAATAGTACTCAGGTGGACATGACATGCAACTGGTCATTATTAGCGGGATGTCTGGAGCAGGCAAAAGTTATGCATTGCAAGCGCTGGAAGATACCGGTTATTACTGCATTGACAACCTACCCTCGCAGCTGATCGAGGATCTGCTGAAGACGCCACAAATACTCAGGCTAACTCATTTGGCCATCGGTATTGACATCAGGGGTGGGAAAAGCAGTATTCAGCAAATTCCCACCACACTGGAACGTATCCGTAAAACCTACCCCAATACCCAACTGATTTATCTCTACGCCAACCAACACACCTTACAGCGCCGCTATAATGAGACACGCCGCAGACACCCGCTGGCAGAAGAAGAGCAGGAATTGGAAAAAGCCATCCGGCTCGAAAAAAAACTGCTGGAACAATTATCCATGTTAGCAGACTGGCGCATAGATACTTCCGCCACTAATGTCTACGAGCTGGGGCTACTGCTAAAATCAAGGTTATCCAATAAAGCCGCTCACGAATTTTCCATTATGTTTCAGTCATTCGGCTTTAAGCATCAGGCACCCTATGATTCTGACTTTGTTTTTGATGTACGCAACCTGCCTAATCCTTACTGGGTACCTGAACTACGTGAATTCTCTGGTCAGGATGAAGAAATTGCCACATGGCTTGAACAGCATGAGCGGGTTCATGAACTAAAACGCTCCATCCGTGACTTCCTTGTGTTATGGATGAAAGATATACAGGATAATCAACGTGCTTATCTGACCATATCTATTGGCTGTACCGGTGGACGTCACCGCTCAGTATACATAGTCGAACAGCTTTATGAGCACTTCCGGCAGCTGTACCCCAAACAAGTGCTGATTCGGCATCGCGAACTGAATTATATTCATTTACAATAGCGCCTCCTGAACACGCAGGGAGCACTCAGTCATGTCAAACCTGGAACACCAAAGTAGCGAACAGCGCCTGGAAGCATTATATGAAGCTATCCAGACCGGCTCACTGTCCCAGGTAAAGCGCATGCTTAATGCCATGCACCCTGCGGAAATTGCTGATCTGATTGAAGCATCGCCACGTGGACGGCGTGAATTAATCTGGGAAATGACCGACCCGGATAATGAAGGCGAGGTGCTGATCGAACTCAGTGAGGATGTCCGTAACAGCCTTATTGAGGAGATGGATACCGGAGAAATCATCAGCGCAATCAAAGACCTTGATTATGATGATATGGCTGACTTCCTGCAAAGCCTGCCGGATGCACTGATCACCCAGACACTCGCGGGCATGGATCGCCAAAACCGTATCCGTCTTGAAGCCGTGCTCGCTTATGATGAAGATACTGCTGGCGGGGTGATGGATACCGAAACGGTCACCGTACGCGCTGATGTCAGCCTTGACGTCGTGCTCCGCTATCTTCGCCGCCAGGAAACACTACCTTCCCACACAGACAATATCATTGTCGTCAATCGATATGATCGCTATCTGGGCATTCTGCCACTGTCTACCATGCTCACCAATCAACCTGAAGCACTGGTGGTTGATGTCATGGAAACCAAACAGCAGCCGATCAAAGCAGATACTGCATCACAACAGGTAGCACGCCTGTTTGAAGACCGTAATCTGATTTCTGC
>CALHAO010000264.1 GCA_937931765.1 uncultured Thiotrichaceae bacterium | reverse complement strand
ATAACGGAAATGTTTAGAAGCCTTGAAACACTCGTCTAATTCATCAAAAAATGCCTCTATCTTTTTCTTGCCGTCTTTGTGGGCGTAGCTGATGAAGATTTTAATCAGCGGTTTTTCAACCGGAGCCTCCTGCGAGCCTTTGCCAACGACACGACCACGCGCTGGCACCAGTTTTGCACTGTCCTGATCCGATGCTTCCTCACTGGAGTATTGTGCTATCTGCGCAACTTTGCTGTCCTCACCCTCAAACCAACATTCGCGCTCACTTGCCGCGCTGCGTTTATGGCTATCCACTTCAAATTTAAGCACCACACCAATTTCATCTGCCGCATTATTCAACCTGTTCCGAAACGAGCGAAAACTATTCTGTGCTTTTTCCTGAGCCTGGCCGGGAAAGAGGGTGTTTATCGCGATAGCGTAATTGAGGGTTGATTCAGTATGGATAGTCAGCAAAGCCTGCATGCGTTGCTGATCGGCTTTGCCAAGTTCATCATTCAGGCGCGACAATAAAGGCTTGAGCTGGGCAGCGGTTAGTTTTGCAGATGACACGGTGGAAGCTCCGAATGATTACATCCGGCCATCCTATAGCGTGTTGTTAAAATAATCAATAACGAATTTAACGATCTTTTAACGATAAAATGATTTACTCCTGAAAGTACAATGTTCCACTGTCATAAGGCACTTCAATCGCACACAGAATCGACCACATTGCCTTTAAGAGAAGAGGGATAGGCGTGAGAGTGGCAGCCAGCACAACATTGCAGGTATCATAATGCCTTCACCTTCATGGTTTAAACGGATACAAATGCGCCCGGTAATCCTTAATCAATATCTTCGCCTCAGCAATCTGCTCAGCCGTCATTTTCTTAACCACTTCCTGCTGCGATACCGCAGCATCAATATCACCACCAATCGCCGACAATACGTACCACATATATGCCCGCACCAAATCCGGCGCTGGCATACCACGACCTATTTCATAATACCAACCAACACCCGATTGTGCACCTGGATGAGCTTTCATGGACGCACGTAAATACCATTCAAAAGCGCGGCGATCATCGCGTTCGACGCCCAGCCCCATGGCATACATGACACCAATGAGTTCTTCAGCATCTGCATTACCAGCTTGCGCAGCAGGCAGGAAGGCTTCGCGAGCTTCTTTGAACTTACCGGCTTTCATTAGCGCCCGTGCGTGTTCAATATCAGCAGAAACATTCCCTGCCATCAGGCTCAAACTACACGCCAACAATAGGATGCGGATACTGTTTAAATATTCTGTTGGTATTTTTATATGCATGCTTAGTTTGCTCATGTTCTGGGTGAATTCTGCACTTGCTGATGATCCTGCCATAATACCGTTACCCACTGCTGTGAGTGAATCTGATTTTCGACCATTTTCACCCCAACGCGCTCAGCTTGGTCAGTTATTATTCTATGATAAGTTGTTAAGTGGTAATCGGAATATTGCTTGTGCGACCTGCCACCATCACGGTTTAGCCAGTGCTGATGGGTTATCACTGGGTTTGGGAGAGGGTGGTGTTGGTTTAGGTGTGAAGCGCACCCCCGGCGTAGGGGAGTCGGCTGCCACCCGCCGCATTCAGCGTAATGCACCGGCTTTATTCAATCTGGGTGCAACAGAATTTAATACGCTGTTCCACGATGGGCGCTTGAGTGTGGATGCTGAGAATGAGTTCCATAAAGGATTTAACTCACCCGCTTTGGAGTTTTTGCCAGAAGGTTTGCAAAGTTTATTGGCAGCGCAAGCCGTTTTCCCGTTGATTTCTGAGCCTGAAATGGCTGGGCATATCGATGAGAATGAGATTGCCGGTGCACGTAACCGCCGTTTTGATTATGCCTGGGCGCTGGTAGCGAAACGGGTTCAGAATGTACCCGTTTATGCACAGCAATTTACGGCAGCATTTGATGATATAGAGCAGGGTGGTGATATAAAAATTCATCACATCGCTAATGCACTGGATGATTTTATGAATGCGGAGTGGCGTACGTTAAATAGCCCGTTTGATGCTTATCTGAGCGGTGATGAGTCAGCTTTGAACACAGAACAATTGGAAGGTATGAAGCTGTTTTATGGTAAGGCGCAGTGCGCGACCTGCCATGCGGGTAAGTTACAGACGGATCATCAGTTTCATAGTATTGCATTGCCGCAGTTTGGCCCTGGACGGACGCGGCAATTCGATTTTAAAGCGCGGGATATGGGGCGGATTAATGAGAGTGACCGGCCTGAAGATGCTTATCGTTTTCGTACACCCTCATTGCGCAATGTGACTGTGACTGCACCTTATGGGCATAACGGGGCTTATAAAGATTTACGCGGCATTGTTGAGCATCATCTTGATCCGTTGGGTGAATTAGAACGATGGACACCGGAACAGCTGGTTTTGCCCAGGTTTGATGTGGTGGAACAGCAGGATTTTTTGATTCAGTGGGATGAACAAGAACAACATCAAATACGGGCATCAGTAGATATTCAGAAAATAGAATTGGCAGCGTTTGAGGTGGATGCTGTATTGGCGTTTCTGGGCGCGTTAACGGATGAGTATTCGTTAGCAGGGCGGTTGGGCGAGCCTGATCGGGAGAAGTTTTCTGGTTTGTTGTTGGAAGACAGTATTGCGCAATAAAAAAGCCCGGTGGAGTGGGTTTAATTCACTCCATTCGGGCTTTTAAATGTTACATAAGCAAGCTTACTTACGGAAAGCAGGGCCTGTCCATTCCAGTCCGTTAGACGTAGCGGTATGGAAGTATTCCAACGCTTTAAATTCATCGCTTTGGGCTTTGAAGTCTTTAGCGCGAACCTGTTGATTACAACCACCATAACGACGGTGTAATGTACCTAGTTGACCCCATTTTGCACGGTAAGTCGGGAAGTGGGTGACCTGACCGAAGGCCGGGCTGAGAATTTCAGCACGAATCCGATTACCCGCATAAGCTACATGGCAGTCTGCACAAGACATATTCAACTGGCCACGTTTGGCATAGAAAAAGTTCTTACCTTTTTCATACCACTTCTGTGCTTTTTCGTTAGGAATCTTAACGTCGATTTTCTGACCTTCTGCCTGATCGGCAATATAGCCGGACAGTGCCGCAATCGGGCCTTTTTTCCATTTCAGCGGTTTTTCACCATTCTCTGTACGGCAGGCATTGATCTGTCCTTCCAGCGTCAGAATAGTGTCATTTTCCTCATCATACTTTGGATATTGAGCACGAACTGTGTCTACTTCACCCAGGCAATCCTTATAAGTTTTACCATTGGCGAATGCGGTGTTCCACATTTCCTCACCTTCAGCGACCTGATCCTCATAAGGAGGGAAATCTGCCTCAATTTCTTTGAACTGCTCATAAGCATCTTCGCGGAAAACATAAGCGCCATCGCCGTATGCAGATTCCTCGACATCTTTGAATTTCTTCATAAAGAAGCCTTTCAATGCCGCCTGATCCTCTTCAGGTGTTGCGTAAGTGGTGCTTGCTGCGGCGAGAAACAACGCAGAAACAGCCAGTACTACAGATAGTTTTTTCATAAAATCCTCCTCCTCTCCTACGTAATTACTTAGCTTCGGCTTCCGTAGAATCGGATTCGCCCTTGTTGTCAGTCCAGCTTAGCTTAACTTTGTCGCCTTTTTTACCGGCGGCACTGACTGAAAGGTACGGATTTTTAGAAATAGAAGCACCCCAGTTAGCGGTGATCGCGTCTTTGTCATTGACCTGAATAACGACGTCACTAATATAATGTGCCGGAATTTTCTCGCCTTTGCTATCTTTGCGCTGCCCGGTTTCCATTGGGTGATTCATCAAAGCTTTAATTTGAAGTACACCTTTTTTCTCTTTAGCTTTTAACTTAATTGCCATGTCTATTCTCCTGAATTAACCGCCGCAGCCGCCGATAGTGACTTTGATTTCCTGTTTCGCTGTAAAGCTCTTATCGCCTGCTTTAACGACAGCAACCATATCGGATGTTTTACCCATTTTCAGGCGGGTAGAAGCCATTGCCTGAGCACCTTCACCCATATTGAAAACCGCTGCCAGCGGTGTCGGGTTTGCAGCAACCAGCATTGCAATCTGAGTCACGCCTTCCATTTCAGTGGAAACAGTGACTGGAACAACAGCGCCGTTCTCAGCAATTTCAGGGGCTTTGATTTTAATGTCGCCTGATTCGGCAGCATCTTTTGCACCGATGGCTTCCATCGCAGCATCATAGTTATCCAGCTTAAAAGCGGCAGCCATATCACCACCACCATGACTATCAGCCATGACAGCACCCGGAGTCAGCAGACCGGCACCAGCAGCCAGGCCAGCAGCACTGGCACTTAGCGTGCCTTGCAGAAATGTTCTACGTTTCATAAGTTTCCTCTCTAGAATCTTAGTTTACTGTGGAAGTCGGAGACTTCCATGCTTGATACAATAATTATCATATGCTTACTGTGGAAGTCGGAGACTTCCATGCTTGATACAATCGTTATCATGTATCTTACAAAGTGTGTATATAATCGGTAACCAGATCAATTTCTTCCTCAGAAATAACCTGATGCGGGCCGAATGGGATCATGATGGTCATCGGGTTTTTAATCCGGGCATCATAAATCTGTTCCCGTAACACAGCTCTGTCAGGGAAGCGGGCCTTCATAGCGATTAGTGGCGGGCCGATATTACCGGGTAGTTCACCACCGGTGATCATATGGCAAGCGAGACAGTTACCTTTGCTTCGGTCAAAGGTAATCTCTTTACCTTTAGCCAATGCTTCCTCAGATACTTTTGCCTCATCAGCAGCGTGGGATGCAGACATTCCGGCGATAGCAGTAAGTGTTACTACTGATGCAGACAATGTCAGCATGCGAAAAAGTTTCCGCATATATTAGTCCTCCTCTCAGACTATTTAGTTTGATCTACAACACTGTTAATGTTTAGCCATGACTTGGCGAAAAACAGCCAGTGTTGGAGTGATTGGTACTCATCAATGATTGCGATAAATCAAATTTGTACGGTGCAGCTTACAACAACATGAACTACGGCGCAAAAAAAATCTATATACTTAATGTATATGTTGCTGAAAACCTTAATGATTTACTGTTATGTGGCTTGTCTCCCGTTTTCTGGAGTAGGTTTTAGTCTAATTGCTTAATAAATAACTATTTTTTCAAATAATTCAGTTCATTTTTTGCCATTTTGACTTCATTCAATTTCCGCTGAAGTTTTGCCTTTACATGTTCAGGGTTGTTGCCCCGTAAAACTTGTTCAAGCGCTAACTGTGCGTATTTATACTCACCCGCCCGTAAATTTCGCTCAGCATTATACAGCACGGCTTCCTGATGCTGCCCGGCCTGTTGTGCGATGTGTTGTGCGCTTTCGAAATACTCCAAACCGGTATTGGCTGTCGGACGAAACCTATTAAGCAGTTGCCATGCATAATGCCGGTCACCTTTACCGGCAACGGCCTGAGCTAGTAACAAAGTGAGTGCTGCACTGTGTGGGTGTTGTCGTTGAAGCGGAGTGAGCATCCGTTCTGTGTCTGCGAAGCGCCGGGTAGCATTCAGCGACTGTGCAATAAGCAATGCAACCGGTAGTCGTGTGGACTGGGTGCCCAGTATTTTTAAAACCCCGTTATAGTTGTTGCGCCTGAATTGTTGCAAGGCCTGTTGATAGCTGGCTACTTCAGCAGGTATGCCCTGTGTGCCTGTGTTTTGCACGGGCTGGTAAAATGCTCTTATTTTTTCGCGGGCAAACAGATAGTCCACGGATTCCTGTACGGGTGTTTTGGCATTTCCTGCACGGTTGCGGGTGTCACTGAGCCTGTCAATACTCAAGGGGTGTGAGCGCAAATATTTACTGAGATTACCGTAGGTATTTGTCTCACCTTTATCCAGTTTTTCCAGAAAGGTGGGCATTCCTTGTGGATTGAAGCGGGCTGCGGTGAGAATACGTAATCCGACCCGATCAGCTTCAGACTCGTAGTGTTGGCTGTAACTGACTTGCTGCTGTGCCTGTATAGCCATGGTGCCACTAAGAATGGCCTGAGCAGCTTCAGGGCTTTTGCTGGCAATTGCCGCACTGGCCAGAATACCTAACCCGGTGATTAAGGGATTGTTCTTCCGGTCATTGGCCATCCGCGTCATGTGCCGTTGCGATAGGTGAGCCAGTTCATGTGCCAGCACAGCTGCCAGTTCACTTTCGGTTTGGGTACTCAGAATTAACCCGGAGTGTACAATAATAATGCCACCGGTTAAGGCATAAGCATTGACTGAAGGGTCTCTGCTAATGGCGACATAGGGATTTTTACTGACTCCTGGTGCATTGACGGCAAGACGGTTGACTAATTGACTGATCCAGTCTGTTAGTTCTGGGTCTTCAATCAGTGAGCCACTGCGGCGAATCGTACGGAATAATTGTCGGCCGATGGCGGGTTCATCAATGTTACCAGTTGCCAGATTTCCCTGAGTTTGTTGATTGAACAGATTTCCTGCGGCCAACAAATGGGCAGGCAACAACAGGCTGCTTAACAAAATGGCTGAAACGGCAATGTGCAGGGCTTTCATGCAGGTTTCCATCTATTCAGGGGGTATTACTATAGATAAGGATAACTGAATTTGGTTGCATCTGCTGATAGAAAAATACCTCCATCACTTGACAAGACATCATATTAATTAGAATATTAGCATAATTTAATATTCTGGTTGGAATGGTAAACTATGTTCGGTGTTAATGAAATGGATGCTCATGCATTAAGAGCCTTGTTAGATGCGGGTGAAAAAGTGCGCCTGATCGATGTTCGTTCTGCGGCTGAATTCAATCAGGGCATCATCGAAGGGGGCGAATTTATTCCCCTACACACCTTGCCCCTGAAGATGAATGAACTGGTGAACAAAGATGATGAGAAGCTGGTCATTTATTGCCGCAGTGGTAGCCGTTCTGCACAAGCATGTATGTATTTGAAGCAAAATGCAGATATCGAAGCCATCAATTTACGGGGTGGGATTATTAGCTGGCATCAGTCGGGCAATGCTGTTGTGCCCCCGGTTGCGGCTTAATCGATTGTAGTTTGTGACACATCGGCGTTTGAGAGGAGAGTCCCCTGCAGTGACAGTGGCTCATTAAATAAACTTTTGGGAGAGGGCATAAAATGTCTGAGAAGAAGCTAGCGATTATTGCAACAAAAGGAACTCTGGATTGGGGTTACCCACCTTTTATTTTGGCCTCCACAGCGGCTGCGCTGGGGTATGAGGTTGAAATTTTCTTCACATTTTATGGCTTACAATTGCTAAAGAAAGACATGAATTTGCAGGTCACTTCTTTGGGTAATCCAGGTATGCCAATGCCAGTACCTATGCCGGTTATGCTGCAGGCATTGCCAGGTATGCAGAGCATGATGACCTCGATGATGAAAAAGAAGATGGCCAAGAAGGGTGTGGCTGATCTTTCGCTGTTGCGTGAGTTGAGTCAGGAGGCTGAGGTGAAATTCATTGCGTGTCAGATGACTGTAGATTTATTCGACATGGAGCAGTCTGAGTTTATTGATGGCATTGAATATGCTGGTGCTGCAGCATTCTTTGAATTTGCTGGTGAGGCAGATGTGTCTTTGTTTATCTGATCTTGTCTTGCATTAATGCTTTATGATAAAAGGCCGGAATTTGTTCCGGCCTTTTTGTGTTAAAACCGAGGAGTTAAATACCCACTATGAAAATTACTATTGTTAGCGGAAGTCACCGTGAAAATTCGCAAAGTGAAAAAGTAGGCCGTTTTGTTCAGAAAACGCTGGAGCAGGGTGGTCAGCAGGCGGAACTGTTCAGCCTGGCCAATAATCCTTTACCTTTATGGGACGAGGGTATCTGGTCAGGTGACGAAAAATGGCAGACACTACTTACACCGCTTTCTGAGCAATTGGCGGCGAGTGATGCCTTCGTTATTATTGCTCCGGAATGGCACGGACAGGTGCCCTCAGGCCTGAAAAATTTCTTTTTGTTGTGGGGTAAAGGAGAGTTGGCGCATAAGCCAGCATTAATCATTGCTGTGTCATCCTCGGATGGCGGTGCATATCCGGTGGCTGAATTGCGTATGAGCAGTTATAAAAACAACCGGATTTGCTATATTCCTGAGCAAATTATCGTGCGTCATGTGGAATCAGTGCTAAACGATGATGCAGAGCAAAATGATGCTGCATCAGACGAGTATTTTCGCAGCAGGATCAGTTGGACGCTGGACGTTTTAGTTCAGTACGGTGATGCGCTGAAGGCTGTACGGGATAAGGGAATAACTTATAACCAGAACTTCTCTAACGGGATGTAAGACAGGTATGTAATGCTTAGTGTGGCAAGAAAAGCACCACAAAAAATGTTAAACCGGATTGGTGACATGAAGTATTTTCATGATCATCGTCATGCACAGCGTCGTAATGAAATTCGCTGGCTGGTTGAGGAATTTACTGATGTTCCGGTAAGAAATCTGCCGGAGTCGCTGGAAGGTTTCAAAATCGTGCAGTTAACTGATATGCATCTGAAGCCGTTTACGCAGCTTGAGCATATCGAGCGTGCGGTGCTGAAAACGAATGTGTTGCAGCCTGATCTTGTGGTGCTGACCGGTGATTACGTATGGCATGATGAAGAAGATATTCTGGATCTGGTGCCTGCGCTGGCAAAGCTGAATGCACGTTATGGTGTGTTTGCGGTGTTAGGCAATCATGATATTAAAACCGATGCCGCGTTGATTACTGATACTTTTACCCGCCACGGCATTCGTGTGCTATGTAATGAGGGGCTGGATTTGCAGGTGGGCAATGATCATCTGCATCTGGCTGGTATTGATGATGGCTGGTTGGGCAACCCGGATATTGTGCAGACGCTCAGTAGTCATCGGGCTAATAAGCCAGTCGTTTTGCTGGCGCACGAGCCGGATATGATTGATTGGTACGCACATGATGAGCGCATTTCTTTACAGTTGTCGGGTCATACGCACGGTGGTCAGGTGCAGGTTTCGCCGGGTAAGCCGTTTGTCCGGCCTTATCTGGGCAAAAAGTATGTTCAGGGGTTGTATCGGGTTAATCAGTCCTGGGTGTATACCAGTCGTGGTTTGGGCACAACAGGGGTTCCGCTACGTCGGAACTGTGCACCGGAAATCACACATATTACGCTGGTTTCGGGTGATCCGGATGCTGTGGACTATCCAAATAAGCCGGTTGTAGCCGCTGCTTAGGGCTTATTTTGTAACGCTTGTCAGCTAAACTTTCAGCGCTTGCGGGCTAGCGTTTAAACTTAGAGGCTGGAGCAAGGGGATGTTTGCCGAGAGCATAATCCTTTGTAACTGTGGGTTGGCTGTTTACAGTCAGGACTCATGAAATTATAAAAACAACAAAGAGCGACGCGAGTGAATACGTCAGACCAAAATAATGCTTCTCCCAACCGCGATTTGTCCGGCCTGAAAGTACTGATCGTTGATGATAGTAAAACGATATTGCGTACGGCTGAGGCTTTGTTATCCGAGTATGATTGTTGGGTAACAACAGCTTCAGATGGTTTTGAGGCATTGCCAATCATTGCGGCTTTTAAACCAGATATCATCTTTGTCGATATTATGATGCCAAGGCTGGATGGTTATCAGACCTGTGCGCTCATTAAGGCCAACCGGAACTACCGGGATATTCCTGTCATTATGTTATCCAGCCGTGATGGTCTTTTTGATCTGGCACGTGGCCGGTTAGCGGGTTCAGATAAATACTTGACTAAACCCTTTACCCGACAGGATTTGTTGGCTGCAATTCAGGCCCATGTCACTAAAGGCGCTGTGGCTGATGCCACGCCTGAACGACAGGCCACAACGACAGCACAGGACAAGGGAAAATAACTCGTGACCAAGCACGTGCTGATTATTGATGATTCATTGACTGAAACCCGTATATTCAAAGTTTTGTTGGAAAAAAATGGTTTTGAGGTTAGCGTCGCCTGCAATGGTCAGGAAGGCATCGATGTTGCCAAGGCAACGCAGCCAGATCTCATCCTGATGGATGTAGTGATGCCCCTGTTAAATGGTTTTCAGGCGACACGGGAATTAACTAAGAATCAGCTAACAGCGCATATCCCTATTATTGTTTGTAGCTCCAAGTCAGCAAAAACTGATCGTTTGTGGGCATTAAAGCAGGGCGCGAAAGAGTACCTCGTTAAGCCGGTTAAAGTGCGGGAGCTGCTTGAGGTTATTAGTCGTTTACTGGCTGAAGGCAATCAGTATGAACAGTCCTTATGACTTATTAGCCGGGCTTGCCCTGTTGCGTGAGAAAAAGCGCCAGGCTGAACAGTCAGGTGATAGTAAATTAAAATCCTGGTCAGCTTTGGTCGTCAGGATGGGTAACAAAAGCTGTGTGGTAGCTCAGAGTGATATTGAAGAAATCCTGACTCAGGATAAATTAACGCAGGTTAAGGGCGTTGCGGCTTGGTTTGTCGGTGTTGGGTTTTTTCAGGGCAAGCTACTGAATGTAATTGATGGGCAGTATGTGTTTGGTAGTAACCCTCAGCAACATAAGGCTTTATTGTCTGCCGTTCGGGTGCTGGTCATCCCCGGTGATAAAGAATGGTTTGGTTTGAAAGTTGATGAGCTGATCGGCATACGGCATGTTTGGTCGGATTATACTGATTCACCGACATCAGCTGAAGGTGCTACCCGGACAAATTATGTGGATCAGTGGGTAGAGATAGAAGGGCAGAAACTACCAATTTTGAATGTAAAAGAAATGGTGCGTGTATTAGAGCACACCGGTATGCCAGAAATTGCTTAATATATAAAAAAATATAACTATTTATTTTAATAACAAAAAGAATAATTACATGGCTGATAATATTACTGACAGACTGCTGGGAGGAAAACTAATCTGGTTACCGATAGGTATACCTCTGGTTTGTTTATTATTTCTGTGTGTGCTGTTTGCTTTGGGTGATGCATGGTTTACGCCCCCTCAGTTAGTCACCTTTGGGCTATGGGGCAGTTTGCTGGTATTAATGAGTGTGCTGTGGGTGGGCTACCTATTTTTCTGCTTTGCAAAACGGCAACAAGAATGGCTTCAGATAGAGCAGCAGCAGGAAACCTCCATTCTACACTTGTTGGATGAAATGAGCACGTTGGCTGAAGGTGACCTGACGATTAAAGCCACTGTTTCCGATAATATGACGGGGGCCATTGCTGACTCAGTCAATTTTGCTGTAGACGCTTTGCGCGGACTAGTACTGAAAATTGATGATACTTCCGGAAAATTAACCCGCTATGCTGAAGTAACGCATAATCGCATTGATCATTTGTCCAAAGCCAGTTCACGGCAATCAGAAGAAATAGCCATCGCTTCATCGGCAATTGATGCCATGACGCAGTCTATCTATAAAGTATCGCGTAATGCGAAAACTTCCTCCACGGTCGCTAATAAATCACTGGATATTTCTAAAGCCGGTGCGCGTACGGTAAGAAGCGCCATTGAAGACATGGTGGCGGTCAGGGAGCAGATTCAGGCTACTTCTAAGCGTATTAAACGCTTAGGCGAAACCTCGCAGGAAGTGGGTGATATTGTTCGCTTAATGAATGATATTGCTGAGCAGACTAATATTCTGGCACTGAATGCTTCGATTCAGACTACAGGCTCTGGTGCGGTGCGTAGTTTTGAACGTGTCACCGATGAGGTGCAGCAATTAGCCAAACGTTCGGCTGAAGCCAGCCACAAAATTGATGTACTGGTGCGGGCGATCCAGACAGATACGCATGAAGCGATTTCCTCTATGGAGCAAACAACTGCGAAAGTAGTCGCCAGTTCGCGTAATGCCGAGGCTGCTGAGGAAGCATTGGATGAAGTCGAAGAGGTTTCAACCAGCCTGGCACGGTTGATTGCTAATATTTCCGATGCCTCTGTTAAGCAGGCTGATGTGAGTGGACGGGTGACCAATGCGATGAAATCTATCTCAGAAGTAACACAACAAACAGAACAGTCGAGTAAAGAAACAATGACGTTGGTCTCTAGTCTGAATGAAACTTCCGCAGAATTGCGACGTTCAATTAGTGATTTTACAATAACCCGGTTAAATGTTGATCATGGCAGATCCAGCCATGATGGATAATAACAAAAATAATAGCTGTAGTAGTAAAGGCGAAGGAGCACACAAGATATGATTTCTGATAAGTCAGGATTATCTAATCGATTAGGTTGGGTACTGGATGAAACGGAACAGATGCTGGAGCGTGTGCGCCGGTTATTCTCCGATTATTCTCAGGATAGTGATCAGTCCAAACTGGAAGAGGCACTTGAGCTGGGCCGGAGTGTATTGGGTGTCCTTGATATCCTTGAAGCTGAAGGCGCTTACATGCTTAACCGCGAAGTGGTCTTGCTGATGGATGCAATGCTGCAAGGTCAGATTGAGAACCCTGATGATGCCAATACTATCTGTGCCGATGGTTTGTTGCAGCTCTCCGAATACCTCAAGCACCTGCATGATGGCTATGCTGATCTGCCGGTGATTATTCTGCCTATGCTTAATAACCTACGGGCTGCGCGCAAAGCTGATTTGCTGTC
The DNA here is from genome assembly GCA_937931765.1 of uncultured Thiotrichaceae bacterium. Taxonomy (GTDB): domain Bacteria; phylum Pseudomonadota; class Gammaproteobacteria; order Thiotrichales; family Thiotrichaceae; genus Thiolinea. Next base: position 3,005 of record CALHAO010000264.1, on the reverse strand, counting down.
TGAGCATTTGGTATTTCTACCCGCAGAGGGTAGTATTACCAATGAACAAATTGGCACAGACAAACATGTCACCTTATCGCCAGCTAAGCGGGATGAAGCACTGCAACGCCTGCGTTTTTATATGCAAAAGGCTTTATTAGGCTGGTATAACAATGGTGAGGACAATGGGCAGCAAGGCAAACATTTGCAGGCAGCCCGTAAAGTAGCCGCTAATTTATTGGTTATGAATGGCAATATGCGTTCCCGCTCATTATGGTGGGTCAGTAGTGCATTGCTGCAGGCATTGGAGCAAAAAAAGCTGGAATCCAGTGCTGCGGTTAAGATGCTGGTGGGGCGCTTGGAGCGTGAAATTAAACGCTTTTCTGAAGAAGATGAAGTTATTTACAACCAAACATTGCCCGATGAATTGTTAAAAAACCTGCTGTATTACGTGGGTTTGTCCGAAGAGGGCAATGCACAGCTACAGGCAGTGAAGTCAGCTTATCATCTGGATTTGTATTTGCCGAAAGGTGAGACACTGGAAGAATTACGCAGCTATTATTCTGTTCCGGGGCGTGAGCTTTGGCGGACTGTTGCTGCGTCAATGCAGGATGAACTCAGTCTGTTGATGATGCAGGTAGAAGGCCTGAATGGTCGCACTGATCCTGAGGCCATGATGGGCGATGTGGCAAACAGAACGTTGAGCTTGTCACAGGCTTTGAGCATGCTTGGCTTAGGTAAAGCTGCTGCCCTAACTGAAGTTCAGGCCAATCAGCAATTAGCAATCAGTAAAAGTCCGGGTGTGGTTGAGAAGTTATTGCTTGAAGGCATGGGTGAACATTATATCAAGCTGGAAAAGCTGTTAGCCGAATATGCAGAAACCGGCCACGACCGGACTGAAGATATTTTCTCTGAAGACGTTATTCTTGCTGATATGGGGGCTTCGCGTGAGGCTATCCGTTCGTTGTTGGTCGATATTACAAAAGCACAGTCAGAATTAGGTTTGTTTTCACAAGACACCACCGGATTTGCTCATGTTGAGGAAGCGGTGAAGCTGCTTCATGCCACACAAGGTACTGTTGATGTGCTGGGTTATGGTGAATTGCAGCCTTTGATCGAAGGTACAAAAAACTATCTTCAGTTAGATATTCTGCAGAACCGCCGTGAGCCTGGAACAGGTGAGTTGTCCTGTCTGGCAGATATTGTAACTTTGCTGGAAGCCAGTTTGTCCTGCATTGAGCAAGGGGATGATTACCTGCCATTGCTACCCACAGGCTATGAGAAGCTTGAAGAGTTGGATAAATCTTGTGCTATTGATTTGCTCGGCCGGATTGATATGCAGGCCGCCAATGATGAGCTGAATGTTAAAAAAAAAGCGAGACAAGCGATTCCGTCAACACTACTCGGGAAGGTTCGCAATCAGCGCCTGCTGACTGGTTAGTTTCAACCGAATCTGAGGGCTCTTCTGATTCTGGTGATACAGATGCTGCTGTCGCCAGTTTGGCAACGTCGATTGATGTAGAAATCTATGAAATTTTTGTCGAGGAGATTAGTGAAATCCTCGGCAACTTCAAAGTCTGGGTTCCACAATGGATTGATGACCGCGATAATACTGAATTGTTACGCGAGATTCGCCGTGCCTACCACACTTGTAAGGGCAGTGGCCGCATGGTGGGTGGTTTGGCGCTGGGCGATTATGCCTGGGCGCATGAAGATATGCTCAACCGGATTTTGGAAGGGCAATTACCCCGGAATGACAACTTTGCAGGCCTTCTTCGTCAGTCTGTTTCCTATCTTGATACCCACCTGGATTTTTTCTTAAATGCTGAACAATCCGATGATGCCATTTTTGATGAAATTAGTCGGGTAGACCATTTTGTTAAAGATCCTGAGGCTTCAGTTGCAGCTCCTGCAACAGATTCAGCACTGCCGGATGAAATTGAAGTAATTCCTGACGTTTTGCCAATTATTAGTGAGCCTGATAGTGAGCACGGCACCGATAATATTGAGTCATTAGTACCTTTTGATTTTCAGAGTTCTGAGGCGGTGGTAACTGTCACTGAAACTGAAGAGGATGAAGAAACAGAAGCAGCAAGTATTGAGCCGCTGGAACCTTTCGATTTTCCGGGTGTTGAGCCAGTGGTGGCTGAAGTAGATGAAGTAGATGAAGTAGATGAAGTTGAAGAAAATGAAAATATTGACATCGGTGGTATTGAGCCATTAGCGGCTGTTGATTTTCTGAATTTTGAAACTGCTGCTGTTGAGGCTGAAGAGGTATTGTCCACAGATCAGTCCGAAACGCCGCAACAGGAAGCAGAAATACTCTCCCCCGCTGTTGATGAATCTGAGCCAGATTCCGTTGCATTCAGTTCATTTGATGATAGTGATGAACAGCGAATCGTTTGGGAGATGTTTAAAGAAGAATTGCCTGATCAACTATTAACTATTGATCAACAGATGCAGCACCTTTCCGCTGACCCTGGTAATGCTGAGGTACTGAAAGAGCTGGAACGTGAGCTACATACCTTGAAAGGTAGCTCAAGAATGGCGCAGTTAACCGATATGGGTAATGCTGCTCATGAGGCTGAGGAGCTACTGGAGGGTGTTCGCCGGGAAAGGGGGCGGGTTCTTTCTCAGGAAGAACTCAGTAAATTACAAAGTGATATTGATCAGATTGGTGTTTTATCGGAACAGTATGCCTTGTCTGGCTTGCCTGATGCTAAGGCTTCCGAAGAGGCAGCGTCTCCGGTGAGTGAGTCTGTTGAACCTGAGATTGAAAATATTGCAGATAGAGAGGAAGAAGCTGGTGTTGAGCGGCTTCAGCCTCAGGTAACGCAAGAGCGTACTTACGAGAGTTATCTTGAGCGGGTTTTGGTTGAGCAATCCGAGGTATTGCCAAACTTATCAGTATTGGAGGGTATTGACGCCTTATCTGCTGAACATGCTTCCAAGGAAAGTGCGCCTGTTACGCCTTCTCTGGCGTTAAAGGATCAGGAGCAAGTACGGATTTCTGCGGCTTATCTGGA
>CALHAO010000263.1 GCA_937931765.1 uncultured Thiotrichaceae bacterium | reverse complement strand
ATGCGGGCTACTTTTGTTACCACCAAAAACATCTGCCCATTTTTGCTTTATCGCAGCAGGTAAGTCACTCACATGGCGTCCGGACAGTATCCAGAACAATATCACCAGACCCACCGGCCAGAAGAAAATGAACCCCAGTACCATCGCAAAGATATTCATACCTGACCATTTACCACCACCATACTGCCCGGTATCAGAACAACTCCATGATCGTCCACCGGATTTATCTACTTTTGAACTGCTTGTTGATGACATAACTTTAAACCTCTAATAGAAGAAGCACATTCCCGTTGACAGTATTTGGCGGGTGCAAGGCGATCTTTTTTTCATTCACCCTGAGACTTCTTAAGTTGATAATGTAAACACTGTTCACATATAATACCCAAATACTGGGGTAAGTTACAATAGCTCAACGCAAAAAAGTTAACAGTGTTCACATAGGTGCCACATGAAATTTTCAATGAAGAAAGAAAAAAGCAGTTACCACCACGGTGATCTGGCGGAATCACTGCTGAATGCCGTCGATGAAATTGCCAGTCAATTCGGCCTGGAGGCCGTTACCCTGCGGGCTTGCGCGAAGTTGGTAGGTGTATCGCCCTCCTCTGCTTTCCGCCATTACACAGATAAACGTGCGCTGCTAACCGCATTCGCTACCCGCGCTTTGCATCAATTATCAGCTGCTATGACCACTGCTAAATCCCATGCACAGTTACATGGAAATAACGCATTTAGCGCTGTGGGGCTGGCTTATATTGAATTTGCGCTGGATAAACCGGCCTTCTTCCGCGCGATGTGGCGGGAGGAAACTATTTATAGCAATGATCCGGACTATGTCGCAGCCTCCCGCCAGTTAAGCAGCCACCTTCAGGGCGGATTTGCGGACACCATTGAAGATATAGACCCCGATAGTTTCAGCCCACAGGAAATACTCGCCTGGTCGTCTGTGCATGGGCTGGCTAATTTATTTGTGGAAGGAGCAGCTGGCAAGGGATTAGATAAGGCAGAGAAATTACAACTGGCGCGGGAGATGATTCAGGCATTGGGGCCTGCTTTATCTAAGCTACCCGTGTAGTATCATACTACTTAAAAATCCCCCACCACACGGAGAGCCTTAATGTCACAAAGCCCATCAATTAATCGTCGCGTCCTGCTTAACTCTCGTCCGATCGGTAAACCGACCCCGGATAATTTTCACATGGAGAGGGCCACGCTGCCTTCCCCCGATAGTGGCGAAGTCTTATTACGCACCATCTACCTGTCACTTGATCCTTATATGCGCGGACGCATGAGTGATGCCGCTTCTTATGCTGAGCCGGTAGGCTTGGGTGAAGTGATGACAGCGGGCACCGTCTCTCAGGTGATGGAGTCAAAACATGATGATTACGCGGTCGGCGAATGGGTGGTTAGCTATCACGGCTGGCAGGATTACGCCGTATCCGATGGCACGGGTCTGACAAAACTGGGCGCAAATCCACCCCACCCGTCTTACGCGCTGGGTGTATTAGGCATGCCGGGCCTGACCGCTTATGGCGGGCTACTGGATATTGGTCAGCCACAGGCCGGTGAAACAGTAGTCGTGGCGGCGGCCACAGGTGCGGTGGGTTCACTGGTCGGACAAATTGCCAAACTCAAAGGTTGTCGGGTAGTAGGTATCGCGGGTGGTGCGAAAAAATGCCAACATGCCATTGAGCATCTGGGCTTTGATGCCTGCATTGATCATCACTCCGATATTATGCCAGAACAATTAGCGGCGGCCTGCTCGGCGGGTATTGATGTGTATTTTGAAAACGTCGGTGGTGCTATTTTTCAGGCAGTGTTGCCGCTATTAAATGCTAAAGCACGGATTCCGGTGTGTGGTTTGATTGCGGCTTACAATGCGACCAGTTTGCCGGAAGGGCCGGATCAAACTGGTTTATTGATGCGCGTGATGCTCACTAAGCGTATTCATATGCAAGGTTTCATTGTATTTGATGACTTCGCACACCGTTATCCTGAATTTTTCAAAGACATGAGTGGCTGGTTACAGGACGGTAAAGTTCAGTACACCGAAGACCTTGTGGATGGCTTAGACAATGCAGTTGATGCATTTATTGGCCTGCTGGATGGCAAGAACTTTGGTAAGTTAGTGGTTAAGGTCGGCGAGGAATAACGCAATACCCCACCCACCTGTGCAAAACGGGAGAGGTTGTTTAACCTTCCCCGTTCACCAGCATATCCAGATTGCGCTTGGCATTAACATTGCCCTGCGCAACAGACTGACGAAGTAATCGTTCAGCGCGACTCCTATCCGCATCAACACCATTACCCAGAATATACAAAACGGCCAGGTTATTCTGTGCCTCAGAAAATCCTGCTGCAGCGGCTTTTTCATACCAGCTGGCCGCCTGTCGGTAATCCTGTTTTACACCTTTGCCATCTTCGTATAACAAAGCCAGGTTATGCTGAGCTTTCGGATATCCCTGACGCGCCGCTTTAAGATACCAACTTAAGGCCTGGGCTAAGTTCCGTTTCACACCCGCAGCACCATCTTCAAACATAGCGCCATACATCATCTGAGCAGCCGCATCACCCGACTCCGCAGCACGACGAATTTCATCAGAACTTTTGCCTTCAAGTCTCACCTGCGATTGCTGCATTTCAACCGTACTCACCTGCTGCATCGGTTTTGCAGGGCGCGGAGGCGGACGCTTAATCGGTTGCTGAGCCACTACCGGAGCCGGAGTCAGCGCTGAAACTGGCTGAGGCGTAGCCTTAGGCGCTTCTGCATATTGTGCATAGGCTGATGAATCTTGGGCCGGTTGAGGTGGCCGGACTTGTAGAGCAGGACGTTGCGCCTGCTGCATCGGTTGTGCCGGTCTTACTGCTGGGCGCTGCACCTGCTGCACAGGTAATGGTGGTGCACGCTTCACTTGCTGAGCCGGTCTGGCGACTGGCCGGGGCGCAACTGCCAGATCCTGCAATGCCAAGCCAGCCATAGTGTGATTACGTTGAGAAGCCTGTTGCAACCAATGACGCGCCACGTGTAAATCTTTAGCCACATGCTGGCCATTGGCATACAACATACCTAAACCATATTGCGCTTCAACATGACCTTGTTGCGCGGCCTTCTGCTGCCATTGAATAGATTGCTGGATTTGCGGGGCAGAACCGGACTGCCGATAGAGTAAAGCTAAAGCATACTGAGCATAGGCATGACCAGACTTGGCTGCGCGTTCGAGAAATTGTTGCGCTTTACCATAATCAGCAGACACACCCTGTCCACTTTGATACAGCAATCCCAGCCGGTATAAAGCTTCCACATCACCAGCGTTCGCAGCAGCTTGTAATGACGGTACATCAGCTCCCGGCGTACTTCTGCCACTCATGCGCTGCTGATACCACTCTGCTACACCAGTGCCACTGGCTGTTCTACCTGCCCCACTATTAACAGTGGCAGAAGATGGGCGAATCTGACCATCCCACGGAGGCGGCGCTTCATCCAGTACGGTCGTTACTACCGGTGTATTGGCATGTAATGCAGAAGAATACGCGGTACCTGTACAGCACACCGCAAGCGATATGGCGCTAAGGAAGCGACGATTTTTTATTATTGTCATGTCAGCCCCGGAAAGACATTTATTATCAGGAAAAGAGCGCCTTTTGAACAACGCACGATCCTTTATTAGCTAGCTGTATTTTATATATAAAATCAACCAAACTCTCACTGAATATCAGTTTCTCAATCAGTAGAGCAATATAAGCAGAACTGCGGAAATCGCGAAGTATGATGACCGTCAACGCATACGCTTCACCGATTTACACCTCGATGGTCTATAGTTCTGATAGTCACCACTATCAAAACGCGAGGGATAGTTCATGAAAAAGCAAAAACACCTGATTAAATATCTGGTAGTCATCGGAATTTCAATTCCATCTATTGGTATAGCCCATCACTACAAACAAACCACCGGTTACCACAGCCTAGTTCAGTGGTCATACACGCTGGACGGACTCGACGTCAAAACAGACCAGTCCTTTCAACCCTACTGTGACGAGTACACTGCCGTTTCTGTTAAACAAGCACAGCTGCGTATCCAACAAAAATGTACCAACGCTATTCCATTAACCAGTGACTCCATCGAAAAGCGCTGGAGTGAGAATAAATGGGGACATAAAGGCTGGTGTCTGAGTGTGCCATCACAGGCATCAAGGCAGGAGTTAAATAATCGCGAGAATGGCCTGAAAAGTTGTTTGAGCTACCACCCACCGGTTAATAATAATGCAAAAATTCGTAAGGATTGTGTTACCGGTGACAAGATTCATAAACAAGCCGCACGCGGCAATCTTACTTACGTAAAATCCTGCCTGAATGCGGGTGTGAGTCCTAATGTGCGGGAAGGCAATCAGTGGACACCACTGCACTCTGCCGCTCGCAATGGCCGGTTAGCAATGGTTAAAGTACTGCTAAAGCGGGGAGCAAAAGTCAATGCCAAGGACGTCAATGGCCGGACACCGATGGCACAGGCTGCCGCTGGTAATTATCCCAGTGTACAGCAATACCTGAAAAGTCAGGGCGGTGTCTGACTCATAGGCAGGACAGCAGCCCAGCCTGTTTTGATTGGGCTGCTTACCCTGCTAAACCACCAGGCCTGTTAGTGGCCGTTTCTGTGCGGACGGTAGTTCGTATTATGACCACGGATTGGGCGTTTAATCGGACGTTTATTGTTACCACGATGAGGTCGGTTGTTATAGCCGCGATTTGGCCGATGCACTCTCTGTGGCCGACTATGGCTATGACCCCGGGCATTCCGATGCGAGTGTTTGTAACGACCATGCCCATGTAATAAAGTACCCACCCCAATGCCCACCACCAGCGCCGCCGCTGTATTATTATGATGACGTGAGTTGGCAGCATTACAAGCTGTCAACCCGACAGCACACAGCAGAATAATAAATGTACTTTTTATCGTTTTGTTCATGGAAATCTCCGGTCTGTTTAGTCAACGTTCAGACAGCTAACCGGTGTATTAATTCCTGAATGGATAACTTTAACTCACTTACTCAGGCGATCCACCCAGAAAGCTGTACCGCCCGCAACACCGACCGGCATAGCCAAAAAGTTCAGCACAGGAATCAATGTCAACACCGACAATGCACCACCAAACCCCAATGCATGGCTACGGTATTTTTTCAGTGCAGGCAATTCCTCTTTAAAATATAACTCATGATTACCCATCGGATAATCAGCGTAGGTAATCGCCAGCATCCAGGCACCATAAAAAGCCCAGGCGAACGGCGCGATAAGGTTCACCACCGGAATAACCGTAATGATTAACAATACGACCAGCCATTTCAGCATGTATATCAATTTGCTGATTTCACTACGAAATGTCCGGCCTATGATTGCGGGCAAGGTTCTATAACCCTGAAATTCCGGAACCGGTAAACCATTCAAACGAGCTTCTACCCGCTCAGCCAAAATCGAGTTAAACGGTGCGGCGATCAGATTGGCAATAATCGAAAAGGTATAAAAGACCGCAAAGAAAATCAGTATAAAAAATAACGGCCACAACAACCATTCCAGCCATGACAACCAGCTGGGTAATAACCGTACCATCAGGCCATCCACCTGAGCACTGGCGAACCAGATACCCGCAGAAAACACGACAATATTAATCAACAACGGCACCAGCACAAATGGCCGGATACCTTTTTGGGTAATCAATGAAAAACCTGTAAGGACGTAACTGATACCTTTGAAAAAACCACCTACCACACTTATTCTCCTAAAAAGTTGCCGCTTTGATGTTGCCACATTTCATGGTAACGCCCTTGCTGTTCTAATAATTCGGCGTGCGTACCCTGCTCAATAATTCTGCCTTGATCCAGCACAATAATACGATCCATACGCAGGATAGTTGCCAAACGATGCGCAATCACAATAGCCGTTTTATCTGCTATCAGGTCGAAGATAGCCACCTGAATTTCCTGTTCGGTAATAGAATCCAGCGCACTGGTGGCTTCATCCAGCACAATAATGGGGGCATTATCGAGAAAAGCACGTGCAATCGCCACCCGCTGTTTCTCACCGCCGGACAACTTCACCCCACGCTCACCCACCAGCGTATCAAATTGCTGCGGCATACTTTCGATAAAATCTAACGCTCGTGCTTTGCTGGCCGTCTCTCTGAGTAAGTCATCACTGATGTCCTGCCCCAATGTAATATTGTCGCGGATACTGCGATGGAATAACTCAGGTTGCTGTGGGATTAAGGTCAACTGCTCACGCAGAGAGCGCAAAGTAAAGCCTTGTAGATTCACACCATCAATGCTGATATTGCCCTTTTGCGGCTCTACAAAGCGGAACAGCAGTTTAGTTAGTGAGGTTTTACCAGAACCTGAAGCACCAACCAATGCAATCTTTTCGCCTGCTTTAATGTCCAGGTTGAAATCATCGAACAAGGCTCGCTCCGGCTTGTCGGTTTTACCATAATCGAAATACAGCTGATTAAAGTGAACCGCCCCCGCAGTAATAGTATGTGGTCGCGCCGCCGGACTATCTTCTTCCAGCTCAGTCCGGCGGAAAACATCAGCCATCTCTCTGGCATCCGCCAACGCCGTAAACAGGTTTTTAAAGTTTTGACCAAAATTCCACAAACTACGGATCAGCAGTAATAAGATGGATTGGAACAAGACAAACTCCCCAATCTCGAAATTACCTTGTTTCCATTTCTGAATCATCAGGTAAACCAGCAATAACTCAATCGCCGATGTCAGCAGCCCCTGCACCGCAAAGGCGATAAACATCAGAATCCAGGCAGTACGCCGTCTACGGTAGGTTTCATCCGCAATTTCACCTAAGTTGTGTTGCTCCTGATTCTCCAGCGCAAAACTCTTCACTACAAAGATATTGGAAATGGCATCGGAATAAGCCCCGCCCAGCTTTGAATCCCACTCTGCCAAACGCTCGTCAAACTTTAATTTCCAGATCGAGTACGTGCTACTGAAAACAATAAAAACGATAGCCCACAACAGGAAATAAATGGCGAATACAGGCTGTTGCGACCAGAAGATGAAAAACGCAATACTCAGGGCAAACAGATTGAATAGGAGTTCAAAGAA
>CALHAO010000262.1 GCA_937931765.1 uncultured Thiotrichaceae bacterium | reverse complement strand
AAAATGCTGACAGAGTTGCTGTTGTCGTTTGATCTGTCTGCTGGCTGGACTTTGTTCATGATTATGGCGCTGATCTTCTTATTGGGTTGGCCGTTGGAATGGGTGCCGATCGTGCTGATTATTGTGCCGATCTTGCTGCCGGTCGTAGAGACACTGCAGTTTGGTCTGGAGCGTGCTGATCTGATGATCTGGTTTGCGATCTTGGTGGCGGTAAACCTGCAAACCGCCTGGCTGAGTCCACCTGTGGCCTTGTCAGCCTACTTCCTGAAAGGGGTGGTGCCAGAGTGGGATCTTAAAGACATCTATTTAGGCATGATGCAGTTCATGGTGATCCAGTTGATCGGCTTGATATTGATTATCTCGTACCCGCAAATAGTGTTATGGCTACCGCACTTTGCTTACGGTAATTAGTAACGTATAGTTCTTCCGGCCCTTTCAGATTCACTGATTGGGCCTTTTTTCTTTTGCCCCCACCGGAAATTATGGCTAATACTCCCAGTACTAACTCAACTTTATTTCGTGGCATGCTCATCATGCGTGAAGTGGCAGCATCGCAACGGGGTCTGTCAGTCGTTGAGCTAATGGAAGTGGTGGGCTTGCCTAAACCGACAGTACATCGTATTGCTGTGCAGCTAGAGAGCGAAGGTTATCTGCAACGTAATCCGGTTGATAAGCGGTTTATGATTGGCAACATCCTGAAAGAATTTTCCTTGTCCATTCTATCCAATGCAGCGGTGGGTGCGCCCCGGCATGCCATTCTGGAAGCCTTGTCTGGTGAAATCAGTGAGACTTGTAACTGCACCATACTCGATGGTAATCACACCGTTTATTTTGACCGGGTTGAGTGCAACTGGCCGGTGAAAATTAACCTGCATCCCGGTTCCCGTTTGCCTTTGCACGCAACAGCCAGTGGCAAGTTGTTTCTGGCGCATATGAAACCACGTGATCGCAAGCGTTTGTTACGCGTCGCACCGTTATCAGCTAATACTCGCCGCACTCTGACTGATCCTGAAAAGCTGGAGCAAGAGCTAAGAAAGGTCAAAGAAGAGGGTGTGGGGCAGGATAATGAGGAGCTGTTTGATGGTATGGTCGCCGTCGCCGTGCCGGTATTCGATGGATCTGGCCGGATTTGTTTTACCGTAGCGGTGCATGCACCCACTGCGCGCAAGCAGTTGGAAGATCTGCGTCAGTATCTACCTTCTTTGCGCCGTGCCGCAGATGCGATGGCCGCTAGCTATTGCAGTGAGTCTGTATCAGTTTAAAAAATCATTGATATGGCCGGTAAATACCGCTGCTGTTTGCACATGGGGTAGATGGCCTGCTTCTTCGATACGTACATGTTGGGCTGCCGGAAAATACTTCAGGGCAGCTTGCCAGCCCTCTGATGTTACATAATCTGACTGTCCCCCACTAATAAATAATGTATTACCTGAATGGCTCAGTTCGCTGGCTGGAAAGTGGGTAATGCTTAAATAATGCCGGGCAATTTCTTCCAGATTGCACTGCCACATCAACTTTTTGTTGTCATCCCACGCCAGGTTCTTTAGCAGGAAAGCACGTTCAAAAGCATTATTAACTGCGGGTGCCAGCCAGTTATCAGCTTCACGTCTGCTTTTGAAATCGGTTAGCGGCATGCTCAGCATAGCCTTTAGTAACGCATTAAATTTGGGTGGGTAATTAACCGGAACAATATCGACAATAATTAAATGATTGAGCCGCTGCGGATGATTAAGTGCCAGCAGCATGGCGACTTTACCCCCCATTGAGTGCCCCATCAGATCAACTACGGGTAACTCAAGGTGATCCAGTACTTCCAGTACATCGTCGGCCATTGTGGAGTACGCCATGCCTTTCACATGCGGTGAGTCACCATGATTACGCATATCAATGGCAATGACCGGGCGTTCGGCTTTCTGTTTAGACGCGAAGGTGTTCCAGTTATCCAAGGAGCCGAACAGGCCGTGTTGCACCACCAGTGGCAGCGTGTCTGAGTTAAGTTCGCCGTGTATGCGATAGTTGAGCATAGTTTTTCCTTAGTGCAGTGCCGGGCTGGTCGGGCTTAATTCAATACCGGCGAACAAGCGGGCAATGTCGACGCCATCCAGCCGGTACTGGCTATTACAGAATTCGCAGTTCACCTCGATAGCACCTTGTTCAGCAATAATCGAATCAGCTTCTTCCTGTCCCAATGATTTTATGGTGTTTTCGATTTTTTCCAGATTGCAGCTGCAGTGAAAACGCAGCATCGCAGGATCAAATAAGCGCGGCGATTCTTCATGGTACAGGCGATAAATTAGCTCAGCCGGTTCGGTGTTCAATAATTCTTCAGGTGTCAGGGTGTCCAGCAGCATATTCACCCTTGCCCAGTCTTCTTCATTATGTTGTTGTGCAGGCAAGCGTTGTAACAACATACCGGCACAACTGTCTGCGTTACTGGTTAACCATAGGCGGGTGGGTAATTGTTCTGAACGCTTGAAGTATTCCTCCAATGCGTTACTCAGCTTTTCGCCTTCCAGTGCGATAATGCCCTGATACCGCTCATTATCAGTAGTGGCTTCCATCGTGATGGCAATATGACCGGTACCAAAAATATTGTTGAGGCCGGTTTCTGTCGGTTCACGACTCCAGCGCGCTAAACCGCGCAAATGACCTTCGGGCGAGGCTTGGACAACTAATAAATGCACCGGGCCATCACTACGAATTTGCAAGATGAGTGAGCCTTTATGTTTAATGGTGGCGGATAGTAAAGCAACGGCGGCGAAAGCTTCGCCTAAAACCTCGCGTACAATTTCAGGGTAGTCTGCTCGTTTCAGTACTTCCTGCCAGCTATTATCAAGGTGTACCCATTCGCCACGGGTATCAGCATTTTCCAGCATAAACCGGTACAGAGCATCTTTGGTCATTAAATGTCTACGCTTTAGTTGTCATGAAGTGTGTAGTTTACTGTGAAAGTCGCAGACTTTCACACTTGGGAGTAAAATCTTTTCATGCGTGTTACAGTTTTTATCGAAGTGACTAAACCTTCTTGCATTGACAATGCTCAAGATATTTTGATGACTATATTGTAGCCAACTTATTTTTCTGGTTCATCATCAGGCAAGCAGTGGCTGTTATTATTTTGTTCAGGCCTGAGGGCGGGCTGGACACGAGTTACTCTGTTTATAAGAAAAATTCTAATAGAAGTACTATGTTATCTACAAATCAATGGTATGAACCTAAGAAGTTCACTTGCTCAATAGCGGCATGATTGTTACATTTAGCAAGCAAAATTTAGACCCCCCTGCCGGATTGGCATGGAGATAGCCGAATCATACAGGATGTTTTCTGCGATTCAATTCAAAAAATTTTAGTTTATAGTCGGATTTTATTACGATGTTCAAGGCCATTTCTGGTTTATTTTCCAATGATATTTCTGTTGACCTCGGTACTGCTAACACGTTGATTTACATGCGTGGCAAGGGGATCGTTTTAGACGAACCTTCCGTTGTTGCTATTCGGCAGGATCGTGGTCCGGGTGGCCCTAAATCAATCGAAGCTGTCGGTGCTGAAGCTAAAAAAATGTTAGGGCGAACGCCGGAAAACATTAATGCTATTCGCCCGATGAAAGATGGTGTTATTGCTGATTTTACTTATACAGAGAAAATGCTTCAGCATTTTATCCGTAAAGTAGACTCCGGTCGTATCCTGCGTCCAAGCCCCCGGGTGGTGATTTGTGTGCCTTGTGGCGCTACTCAGGTTGAACGCCGTGCGATTAAAGATTCTGCATTAGGTGCGGGTGCACGTAAGGTTTATCTGATCGAAGAGCCGATGGCTGCCGCGATTGGTGCAGGTATTCCGGTAGACGAAGCCATTGGTTCAATGGTACTCGACATTGGTGGTGGTACCTCTGAAGTAGCGATTATGTCATTGCGTGGTATCGTTTATTCGGCTTCTGT
>CALHAO010000261.1 GCA_937931765.1 uncultured Thiotrichaceae bacterium | reverse complement strand
CAGATGCGCATGATATTGGTTTGAGTATTCACCCTCACCCCACTTTATCAGAGACTTTGAATTTTGCGGCTGAGGTGGCGGAAGGTAGTTGCACTGATATTTATGCACCGAAGAAATGACATTCTTTTATACACAACCATTGATCTGAAACATGAAGCAGACATTAATAAAATGCCTGCTTTTTAGGCATAACCGGTGGACTTCCTGCGACTAAAGGCGAATAATAAAATGTACTAATGCGAGTGTATATCTAATAATAATGACTTTGTAGCGAGGGACAGCGTCATGAAATACCTATTGTATTGCGGACTTCTACTGATAAGTGGAGGAGCCGCCGGAACTGCGATGGCTGCAACAAATGCACGCCCTGTCATTTCCGGGGCACCAGAAAAAACGGTACTGCCGAATGAAACTTACCTTTTTCAACCCACAGCCAGTGATGCTGATAATGATCTCCTGACCTTCACTATTAAAAATAAACCGGGCTGGGCTGAGTTTGATACTAAAACCGGGCAGCTTAGCGGCACGCCATCCACTGATGATAGGGACTATTATAAGAGTATCCGCATCGGAGCCAATGATGGAAAACATACCGGTTGGTCAAAAACCTTTGCGATCAGAGTGCTTAATACCTTACCTACCATTTCAGGCACACCAACTACGAGCCTCCTAGCAGGAGAAGCTTATAGCTTCCAAGCAACGGCCAGCGATGTTGATAATGACCAACTCACTTATTTCATAAAGAAAAAGCCTAGTTGGGCAGACTTTGACGCACAAACCGGAACACTCACCGGCACACCTGAAGCTATTGACCGCAAGGGCCATTATGGCATTCGTATTGGTGTAAGAGACATCGGTACAAAAACCACCTGGCTAAAAACATTCGGCATTCGTGTCAACAATAACTTACCAGTGATCTCCGGAACCCCTGAAACACAAGCTAAAGTTGGGGAAGCCTACTTTTTCAAACCTGCAGCCAACGATGCTGATGACGAAACACTTCGCTTCACTATCAAGAAAAAACCACGTTGGGCAAAGTTTGACAAGGCAACTGGAGAATTAAGTGGCACGCCGCTATTACGTGATGAAGATAAAAGCTTTGCCAACATTGTTATCACAGCAATTGATCCAAAAAACGGCAAAACTCAACTAGCTACCTTTTCTATTAGTGTGGTGAATGAAAAATTTGATGAACCACCGGTTATATCCGGAGCACCTGATACAACGGCTAATGTAGGGCAGGCCTATCGATTCACGCCTGTTGCGCAATATACAGGTGGCGGCACATTAACATTCAGCGTAAAAAACAAACCAGACTGGCTTGAATTTAATACGGAAACCGGCACTTTATCAGGTACACCTGAAGCTGGGGATACTGGCATTAGTAGCGCCATCCGGATTACTGCCAGTGATGGTATTGGTAAAACAGCCAGCCTGAAAAGCTTTAAAATAAACGTGAAATCTGTTCAGACATCCTACGAGGAAGCACATCGCTTCTTAGTACAAGCCAGCTTTGGGCCGACCCCTGAAAGTCTGCAAGCTGTTATGAATAATGGCATCACCGCCTGGGTAGACGATCAACTAAGCAAACGCTCCGCTTATAAGCGTGCCGATGATGACCACCAAACGCACCTGGAAAGAACGCTTGAAATTGCCCGAATGGCGGAACCAAATACCAATTGGGACGGCACAGCCATCTTCAATCAAAGCACCGCGTCTCACACGGTCGATGACTATCAAATGGCGACCTGGTGGGAAAATGCGCTGGGCCACCCAACCAAGACCAAGCATGGTAGCGACCAACTTCGTCAACGCATGGCTTATGCGTTAAGCCAGATCCTTGTGGTATCCAATAAAGAAGCCCCCTTGCATCAACGCGGTGAATCACTGGCTTTCTACTATGACATTCTGGCACGTAATGCCCTTGGCAATTTCCGCACGTTACTGGATGAAGTGACCCGTAGTCCTGCGATGGGTGTATATCTGTCACATCAGGGTAATCAGAAAGCTAATCCTGATGCCACTACCCGACCTGATGAAAATTTTGCCCGTGAACTGATTCAGTTATTCAGCATCGGGCTCTATGAGCTTAACCTGGATGGCTCGCCGAACCGTGATGGCAACCCGGATAGCTACCCCGACGCAGGCGAGCAACTGGTGCCGACTTATACGCAGGAAGACATTGCGGAAATGGCCAAAGTGATGACAGGCTGGGATCTGGTCGCTAATAAACGGTATGGTCAGAGCTATCCAAAATCGGGTGATTACACGCAATTCATGGAATTCACTGCTGCTGAGCACGAAGATGAAGTCGCCGAAGTGGGCGATGGCATGGTGACCATCATGGGGCAAACTTTTGCGCTGAACTCCGGCACTGATGGCAGTGGTTTGGATGCCGCGTTGGATTTATTATTCCAACACCCTAATGTCGGGCCGTTTCTAGGGCGTTTACTGATACAACGCATGGTAACTTCTAACCCAACACCGGCTTATATTGCACGGGTAGCTTCTGCTTTCAACGACAATGGTAGTGGTATAAGGGGTGATTTACAGGCCGTAGTACGTGCCATTTTACTGGATGATGAGGCACTTAATTCACTACAACAATTCAATCCGGGTTATGGTAAACCGAAAGAGCCGTTACTGGCCTTGACTCAATTTCTACGCGCTTTCAATGTTCGCCCACTGGATGGCTGGAAAGGTTTAGACCGGCAAACACCGGTTACCGGTGTCTATTGGTACAAAACGCCTGAAAAGAATTTTGGCCAGGCAGCACTACGTGCAAACTCTGTCTTTAACTTCTACCTGCCGGACTTTGTACCCAGCGACACTTATTTTGACCAGAATCGTCAAACCGCACCTGAGCTACAAATTCAGACAGATCAGGCATTAGTGGAGATGAACAACAAGCTGGTTCGTATGATTCACGATGGTGAAGTTAACAAAATACAAACCCTGAATAATGAGACCTTGGAAGCGCTAGCCAGCAGAAAACATTTTTGGGGTAGTGAACTCATGATGATTGATTTTGATCAGGAGCTACGGGTGTATGAACAAGCAATGGACGGTGATAATAACGGTGATTTCGCCAATATGACCACCAACGATCCCACCACAGGACTTCGCCATAAATCACGGGCCATTGATGCGCTGCTGGAACACCTGAACCAGAAACTACTGGGCGGAACCATGCCTGATGAACATCGTGCCGCATTGAAACACTATTTGCTCGATGGCCAACGCGCAGCCTGGAACAATAACTACAAAGAAGCCTGGTACAACATTAAAGATGCGGTGCGCTTCATAACCACATCCAATGTCTTCATGGTGCAGAAGTAAGGAGAATCAAAAATGCAAGGTAATAATAAACTCAATCGCCGTGACTTTATGAAATTTCTGTTAGGTTCCAGCGCATTAGGTGCTGCTGGTCAACTGGGATTTATGACACAGGCACAAGCCGCAACGCCCGCTTTCTCCGACTATAAAGCACTGGTGTGTATTTTCATGAAAGGGGGTAATGATAGCTTCAATATGTTAATCCCTATGGGTGCAGATCCGACTAATAGTCACAACACTTACGCAGGTATCCGTGGCAATCTGGCCGTCAGCCAAAATCCACTCAATGCAGCTATGTTAGCGAGTGGCACATTAGGTACTGGTAGCAACAACCCCTACTATGCCGGTGGCTCGCTGGAAGATGCCTACCGTGCCGGTATTTATGACTTATCCGATCAAGGCATGGGTCTGGGCGTTAATGGTGTGATGCCGGAATTGGCACAGTTAATCGCCACAAACCAAGCCTCAGTGATGGCTAATATAGGCACCTTAGTCCGGCCTGTTACCCGTGCTGAAATTCAGGCCAAAACAGCGGACTTGCCAGTCTTTTTGTTTGCCCATAATCACCAGCAACGTATTTTGCAAACGGGTCAGGCTGATAACTTGGGTGATATTGGCTGGGCCGGAAAAATTGCTGACTACTGGCAAGGTGTTAATGGTAGCTCACCTTTTGGCATGAATATTTCTTACGCCGGTAATAACCGCATGTTAATAGGTAAGAAATCATCCCCGCTGGTACTCAACGCTGGTAGCCCCCCACGTTTATCTGAGATGGTAAGTAACGGTAGTCACGCAGACAAAGACCGGATTGCTTTATTTAAAGCCCTTCAGGGTCGGGGAAATACATCAGCCACCGGTAATCTCAACTTTGATAGCAGCAAAACCTTTAACAGTGATGATCCGCTGCAGCGTTTATACGGTGACATGCTGAACAAGTCTTACAGCACCTTTGAAGAGCTGTATCAGGTCTGGAATGAGAATGATGTCGACTATCAAGCGACCGGGCCTTATGGTGAAGCTTTATTTGCCAACCCCAGCAATTCTGAACTTGGCCTTGTTACCAATACCAGCGGTCGCCTGATTGCACAACTGGAATCAGTGGCTAAAATGATCCACCTCTCAGCCAGCGGTGCATTTGGTAACACACCTTTCAAGCGACAAGTCTTTATGGTGGATTTGGGCGGCTTTGATACTCACTCAGCACAGTTGAGCAAGCACCCCTTATTATTACGCGAATTAAGTATGGGCCTGTGGAAATTCCAGAAAGCGATGGATGAGCTGGGACATGCCAACAAA
>CALHAO010000260.1 GCA_937931765.1 uncultured Thiotrichaceae bacterium | reverse complement strand
CCATTGTGCCGGTTTAGTCTGATCAGATTGCCCGAGATAACGGATTTGATTCATACGCCCGTTGTTACCTTTCAGTTGATAAAAACGGTTAAAACGCTGACGTCCATCCTGCTTACCTGGCCCAGTGGTCAGCATCAGATAACTGCCATCCTGCAACTTAACCAGCCCGACACCGCCGCCAAAATTCGGCTTTGGCCCCGGCAATTTGACACTGATGTCTTTAGCGCGTGGTTTGTTCAGATCTTTCAGGAACAAACGCCCACTTTCGCCATACACCAGATACTGCCCAAACGCATGCACTCCGCTAGGATGACGACTATTCGCCTTCATCAGCACCGCTAAATTCTTATCACCTTTTTTATTCTGGCTAAGCAGGAATAGTCCACCTTGTTTGCCATGACTATGACTGCCCGCATAGGGAAAACGGCCAGAATTGGTACGCACAAAACCCTGAACATGGGTGGTGGGTATACCCAGCAAAAACTCTTTCCCGCCCTTAAACACATCCAAAGGCCGGACTTTGTTGGGCGGGTATTGCTTATCCCAATTGAAACGCCATGAATGAGATTGCCAATTGATCTGCCCGGAGGCGGCACGGTTGAATTGCTGACGGACATTTATCGCACACACATTACAGTCCGGGTCACTGCGGCGACAGTTGGCCTTGGCCTTAGTAAATTTTGCGGCGGTATTGTTTTGTGGAACAGAAGCTGGCTGCTGTACCTGAGCCTGAGGCGTGTAGCTACCACTGATGTTGCCCGGCACCCTCACACCCGGTGTATATGCACCACTGATAGCACCTGATTGATTCGACTGGCCGGAGGCAATCCCCGGAACGCTGTTACCGTGCCGGTGTCCGACACCTATTGCAGGCAAAGGATGAGTGTGAGTACGACCGGCATGACTATGCGATACCGGAGCAGTTGCCCCTGCCTGAAGTACCTGCAGGGACAAGAAGGCCGTAACCACGAAAAACAATAGCAAAGCCTTCATTGCACTACTCCTAAATTATTTCAAAACCGCCAACCGCAACGCCAACAAACGCACCACTTCAGCTCTCAGCTCTCTCTGAATACTGCGCTCTTCTTCCGCACCACCTAAGACATATTGGCTATCATAAATCTGTGCTTTTTCCGCACGGACAGTAGCAGTCACCTGCTTAGGTTCACCAACAGCCGCCTGGCGCTTAGCCAGAAAATCAAGCTCGACATAGTGATTAAACTCGCGCACCTGACGCACAGCAGAATAAGCTGAAACAGTCTTATCTTCTTTCAGGCCATTAATTTTCAGCACGATAACACCCGGCGCAGACTCCGTTACCAATTCAGCACCGCTGTTACGTAACCCTCGTTCCAAAACTGGCGTAAACGTAGATTTGCGTTCCAATCCTTTTTTTTCAGAGCTATCAATTAACACAGCAAGCTGCTTCAGCGGCACATGAGTCGCTGAGTCTGCTCCACGTGGCTTAAAACCAGTGGAACAGCCCTGTAAACTCAAGGTCAGCAGAGTGAACATGGTAAGTAGAAAGTAGTGGGACAAGCCCTGCTTCTTTTTAATTAGCAACGATGTTCACCAAACGTCCTTTAACCACAATAACCTTCCTCACCGTCGCTTCAGCAATAAACCGCTGCACATTACTGTTATCCAGTGCCGTTTGTTTTACCACCTCATCGTCGGTATTCGCTTCAACCTGAATCTTGCCACGCACCTTACCGTTCACCTGAACAATCAGTTCCAGCGTATTTTGCACCAAGGCAGATTCATCAACTGATGGCCAGCTGGCATCAATCACCGCCTCCTCAGCGTGCCCCAACGCCTGCCACAACGCATGACAAGCATGTGGCGCTACCGGCGACAGCATCAGCACGATAAACTCCAGTGTTTCCTGCTTTAACGCACGCCCAATATCACTGCTATCATCAAATTTAGCCAGATCATTCAGCAGTTCCATATTCGCCGCGATGGCCGTATTAAAGGTGTGACGGCGACTCATGTCATCGGTCACTTTCTGCAGGCTTTGATGTAACTTACGGCGTAACACATGCTGTGGCTGGCTTAAATCACTAAATCCGCCTGAAATATCCACCACACCCGCTGCCACATGATCACTCACCTGACGCCACAAACGTTTAAGGAAACGCTGCGCCCCTTCGACGCCGGAATCCGACCATTCCATGCTTTGATCCGGTGGTGCTGCAAACATAGAAAACAGGCGCAAGGTATCCGCACCGTATTTCTCAATCATCTGCTGCGGGTCAACACCGTTATTCTTTGACTTGGACATTTTGGTGATACCACCGGAAACAACTTCCTGACCACTATCGGCTAGTTTTGCACCGGTAATGCGGCCTTTCTCATCACGCTCGACATCAATATCGGTGGGTTGATGCCAGTGTTTAGCACCGGATTCGTCTTCATGATAGAAAGTATCAGCCAATACCATGCCTTGTGTCAGCAACTTGGTAAACGGCTCATCCGAGTCCAGCAAGCCGTTATCACGCATCATTTTATGGAAAAACCGCGCATATAACAGATGCAGAATCGCATGCTCAATACCACCGACATATTGATCCACTGGCAACCAATAGTTCGCCCGCTCATCTAACATCGCCTCATCATTATCCGCACAGGCATAACGGGCAAAGTACCAGGATGATTCGAAAAAGGTATCGAAAGTATCTGTTTCACGACGCGCCTTGCCACCGCAGGTAGGACAATCTGCCTCATAAAACTCAGGCATGCTTTTAATAGGCGAGCCACCAGTTTCATCGAAGGTCACATTTTCCGGCAATTTAACTGGTAAGTCCTTTTCCGGCACCGGCACAGCACCACAATCATCACAATAAATAACCGGAATCGGGCAGCCCCAATAACGTTGACGCGAAACACCCCAGTCGCGCAGGCGGTAATTAATGGTGCGACGGCCTTGCTCTTTTTCAATCAGATCATCAACGATGGTATCAAATGCATCCGCTGAAGCTATGCCGTCATAATCGCCGGAATTAACCAACACACCTTTTTCAACAAAAGCAGCTGCTGATAAATCAACCGCCTCGGCATCATCAGCATTTTCAGGTGCAATCACCTGAGTAATCGGCAGATGATATTTGGTGGCAAATTCCCAGTCACGCTGATCATGCGCTGGCACAGCCATTACCGCACCGGAGCCATACGACATCAGCACGAAATTGGCGACCCAGATAGGAATATTTTTACCCGTTAAAGGGTGTTTCGCATACAAACCCGTGGCCATGCCCTTCTTTTCCATGGTGGCCATGTCGGCTTCAGCCGTCTTGGTCTGTTTACATTCTTCGATGAAGTCAGCCAGTTCAGGATTATCTCTGGCGGCTTCCAATGCCAATGGATGTTGTGCGGCCACACCCATATAAGTCACACCCATCAAAGTGTCAGGGCGGGTCGTAAATACGGTCATTCCCTCAGGATGACCTTTCAAGCCAAACTGGACTTCCACACCTTCAGAACGCCCGATCCAGTTAGCCTGCATGGTACGCACCTGATGCGGCCAATCCGGTAACTTATCTAATTCGTCGAGTAGCTCGTCAGCGTAAGCCGTAATCTTCAAAAACCACTGATCGATTTCACGTTGCTCAACCGGAGCACCGGAACGCCAGCCACAACCATCCACCACTTGTTCATTGGCCAATACGGTCTGATCAACCGGGTCCCAGTTAACTGTCGATTTTTTACGGTAGACCAAACCTTTTTCATAAAGCTGGATAAAAAACCATTGTTCCCAGCGATAATAATCTGGTTTACAAGTGGCTAATTCGCGTGACCAATCGATACCTAAGCCCATCGACTTAAGCTGGGTACGCATATAATCAATATTGGAATCAGTCCATTGTGCGGGTGGCACATTGTTCTTAATCGCCGCATTTTCAGCAGGCAGGCCAAACGCATCCCAACCCATCGGTTGCAGTACATTTCTGCCCTGCATGCGCTGGAAACGCGCAATCACATCGCCGATAGTATAGTTACGCACATGCCCCATGTGCAGCACGCCGCTGGGATAAGGGAACATCGATAGGCAATAATACTTTTCTTTGTCGGGGTCTTCAGTGACCTCAAAGCTTTTCTGTGTTTCCCAGAATGTCTGGACAGTAGGTTCCAGTGTTTTATGGTTATATGGTTCCGGCATATTGCTCATTAGTACTTCACGATCGCTGAATCAAAACCCG
>CALHAO010000259.1 GCA_937931765.1 uncultured Thiotrichaceae bacterium | reverse complement strand
GTACATATTGGTGCGAATGCGGTGATTGCCGGTGGTTGTTCTATTGGTGATAACACTATTATTAGTGCTGGTTGTGTCATCGGTGTTGGTTGCCAGATTGGTGCGGGTGGCTTGTTGCATCCGAACGTGACGCTGGCTAGTGATACGTGTGTAGGTGACAGCGTTATTCTGCATTCCGGTGTAGTGCTGGGGGCTGATGGTTTTGGGTTTGTGCCGCAGCCATCCGGTTGGTATAAGATTCCTCAGGTTGGTAGGGTAGTTATCGGTGATGATGTGGAAATCGGTGCAAATACCACTATCGACCGTGCTGCTATGGGGGATACCCGCATTGGTCATGGTGTAAAGCTGGATAACCTGATCCATATTGCACACAACGTACAGATTGGTGACCATACGGTGATTGCGGCTTGCACGGGCATTGCGGGTAGCGCGAAAATTGGTAGCCGCTGCCAGATTTCCGGCATGTGTTCTATCGCTGGTCATTTGACGGTTGCTGATGGCACCACGATTACTGCCACCAGTTTTGTTATTAATTCTATTACTGAACCCGGTGTTTATTCGTCCGGTACTACTATTGATGATCATTCATCATGGCGGCGGAATGCAGTACGCTTCCGGCAGTTAGACCAGTTGAGTCGGCGGGTGAATGCGCTGGAAAAACAATTGGCTAAACAGCTGGGTGAAAGCTAAACAAAATTAAAATAGTTAGGGCCTGTTATGTCTGAGATGAATGTTAATGAGATAAAAAACTTTTTACCTCACCGCTATCCTTTTTTATTGGTTGATCGGGTACTTGAGTTAGTGCCGGGTGAGTCAATCCGTGCTATTAAAAATGTGTCGGTGAATGAGCCATTTTTCAATGGCCACTTTCCGGATAAGCCGATTATGCCGGGCGTGTTGATTATTGAAGCGTTGGCACAGGCAACGGGATTGCTGGGTTTTCGGACGATGGATGAAAATCCGCCAGAAAATATCCTGTATATGTTGGTAGCGATCAATAAAGCCCGCTTTAAGCGTCAGGTAGAGCCGGGTGACCAATTAATCCTGGAAGCTAGCATCGTTAAACGCAAAGGCATTATGTGGGTTTTCGATGTCAAGGCGACAGTTGACGGCAAAGTGGCTGTGAGTGCTGAATTGATGTGCGCTGCAAAAGAAGGTGTGGTGTGATCCATCCGACAGCAATCGTTGATGAAGGGGCTGGGTTAGCAGAAGGTGTTGAGGTGGGGCCGTATAGTATTATTGGCCCGCAAGTCAGCATAGGTCGTGGCACACGTATCGGCCCGCATGTTGTTATTGAAGGGCCGACCCGTATCGGTGAAGATAATCATATTTATCAATTTGCGTCCATTGGTGCGGCTCCGCAGGATAAAAAATTCGCTGGTGAACCCACTGAGTTGATTATTGGTGACCGGAATGTCATTCGTGAGTTTTGTACCTTTAACCGGGGCACGGCTCAGGATAAGGGCGAAACTGTCATGGGCGATGATAATTGGATCATGGCTTATGTACACATTGCCCATGACTGCATCATCCGTAATCATACGGTGTTGGCTAATAATGTTACCTTGGCCGGGCATGTTGAAATACGTGATGCGGTTATTCTGGGTGGTTTTACCTTGGTTCACCAGTTTTGCGTGGTAGGTGAGCATGCTTTTACCGGTATGGGATCATCGCTAGCTAAGGATCTGCCACCTTTTGTGATGGCGACGGGAGCACCTGCTGAGCCGCGTAAAATTAATGCTGAAGGTTTGCGGCGTCACCATTATTCAGAAGAGGACATCCAACGGATTAAAGAAATCTATAGATTACTCTATCGTAAGCAGCTGTTACTTAAGGATGCACTAGCTGAGATACAGACACGATACGGTGACTTTACTGATGCACAATTGATGCTGGATTTCTGTCATCACAGCCAGCGTGGCCTGGTGCGTTAAATGAAGCGCATTGCCATTATTGCAGGTGAGCCATCCGGGGATTTATTGGCATCCCGCCTGATTATTGAATTAAAGAAGCAGCGTCCTGAATTGATATTTGAAGGTATTGCTGGGCCAGAAATGCAGGCTGCCGGATGTACCTCCTTATTTTCAATGGAAGCCTTGTCCGTGATGGGGCTGACTGAAGTCTTAAAGCATTTACCCGAGTTGCTGTCTATCCGTAAGCAGTTATTTCAGCGTTGGTGTAATGATCCTCCTGACTTGTTTATTGGTGTGGATGCGCCGGATTTTAATTTGCCGCTGGCTAAGAAGCTGCATAAGCAAGGTATTCCCACCGTACATTATGTGAGTCCTTCTATTTGGGCTTGGCGGGAAAAGCGCGTGAACAAGATTCGTGGCAATGTTGACTTGATGTTAACGCTGTTTCCTTTCGAGGTGGATTTTTATAGTCGCAATGGTGTTAATGCCCGATTTGTTGGTCACCCACTTGCTGATGAAATCGATTTTGATCAAGACCCTTTGCCCGCTCGCCGCCAGTTGGATCTTGATGCCGAACTTCCGGTACTGGCTTTATTGCCGGGGAGCCGCACCGGAGAGATAAAACGCCTGGCCTCGGTGTTTTTGCCCAGTGCTGGTCGATTACAACAGCATCATCAGGGTTTACAGGTGGTTATTCCGGTAGTGAATGAAAAGTTACAACTATTACTGGAGCAGTTGCGGGGTGAGTATGCGCCTGAATTGGAAGTGACTTACCTTCGGGGTGAGTCGCGGGTATTGATGCAGGCAGCCGACTATATATTGTTGGCTTCAGGTACTGCCGTATTGGAAGGCATGCTCAGCGGACGTTTAATGGTGGCGGCATACAAGGTGTCTGGCCTGACCTGGTGGTTGTTACAAACTTTCCGTTTATTAAAAGTAAAGTATGTCACATTACCCAATCACTTAGCGGGTGAGGCCTTGGTGCCTGAAGTATTGCAGAATGAATTGACCGAAGACCGTTTGGTGGCTGAAGTGGAAGCGTTATTTGCACTGCCTGCCGAACGTCGTGACTACATTATGCAACAGTTCAGAATTCACCATGAAGCCTTGCGTTGTAATGCCAGCGTGAATGCTGCTCATGCGATTCTGGCATATTTTGATGATAAGGATGCTGTGGTAGCACCATGATCTTTCTCATTTGTTATTCGGATGTTGTGGAATGAATGTATGCCTGATTACAAAATGATTGCCGGAGTAGACGAAGTAGGCCGTGGCCCGCTAGCGGGAGCCGTTGTGACGGCTGCTGTGATTCTTGATCCTGCAAACCCTATAGTTGGTTTGACCGATTCTAAAAAACTTACCGCTGCCCGCCGCGAAAAGCTGGCGATCGAAATCCGGGAAAAAGCACTGGCCTGGAGCCTTGGGCGGGCAGAGGTCGAAGAAATCGATCAATTGAATATCCTGTGGGCGACTATGCTGGCTATGCGCCGTGCGTTGGATAATTTATCGATTCACCCTGATTTGGTGTTAGTTGATGGAAATCGTTGTCCGGATGCGCCTTATAATATGGAAGCTATTATTAAGGGCGATGCAAAAATACCGGCCATTGGTGCTGCTTCTATATTGGCTAAAGTAACCAGAGATGCCGAAATGGTTGTGTTGGCTGAGCAATACCCTTTGTATGGTTTTGCCGGACACAAGGGCTACCCGACCAAAGCACACATTCAAGCGATCCAGGAGCATGGCGTCTTGCCTTGCCATCGCCAAAGCTTTAAACCTATTAAAAACCTTTTACCCTCTCCTTAAGACCTTTTATAAACCTCCGGATTGTCGTAAACGCCACTTATTTATTTTTAGTGGTCGTTTATCCCTTTGCATCTGGAGCTTAGCGCCATTCTCCTTTAAAAATACACCCATCTACAAAATGATAACTCGGTAGGGCTAAGCCTCAACCTCCAGATTAACAACAGATCTTGTAGATATATTAAAAAATATGGTGGGTAGATTCCAAAAAAAATGAGTGTGGTCTACCCAGTCCCTTTAGTGAGTGTTAAGGAGAATTTTGTAATGACACTTTCAGTAAACGGTAATAACGGTGTTCAAAACAACACCGCTCAAACGCAAAATACAGCAGCTTCTAAAGATGCATCAGCATCAAGTCAATATTCGTTTGATTCATCCATGGGTGGCGGTGGCCAGGTCCAGGGTTTGCAGATGCTGATCGGCCTGATCATGCAGTTGTTACAGTCAATCGGTCAGCAAGGCGGTGGTGAAACTGGTGGAAACACTGGTGGAAGCACTGGCGGAACTGGTGGAAGCGCAACAGCTGACAATGTTTCAACTCCAGTGGATACTGCAACAAGAATCAATGTTGTTTCTAACGATCAAGGCGGTAACAGCGGTTCAGTTGCAAGTTTCACAGAAGCGTCTAATGGCACAGTAACCAGATCAGGAAATGATTTAGTGTACACGCCAAATGCTGGTTTCCAAGGCAATGATTCCTTTACTTATACTAACAGCAACGGTTCTAGTGCAACTGTTCACGTTTGTGTAGGTAACGGAGATGGAACTGGAACTGGTGGTGGTACAACTGGCCCACAAGGCCCTGCTGGTCCTGCAGGCCCACAAGGCGAAAAGGGTGACACTGGCGCAACAGGTGCTACTGGCGGTAAAGGTGACACTGGTGCTACTGGTGCTACTGGTGGTAAAGGTGATACCGGCGCAACTGGTGCTCAAGGCGCAGCAGGTGCTGATGGTGCTACAGGCGCAACTGGTGCTCAAGGCGCAGCAGGCGCTGATGGTACTAATGGCCAAGATGGTGCAACAGGCGCAACTGGTGCTCAAGGCGCAGCAGGCGCTGATGGTACTAATGGCACCAACGGTGCTGATGGCCAAGACGGAGCTACAGGCGCAACTGGTGCCCAAGGCGCAGCAGGTGCTGATGGCGCGAAAGGCGACACTGGCATGAAAGGTGACACCGGAGCAACTGGTGCCCAAGGCGCAGCAGGTGCTGACGGAGCTACAGGTGCAACTGGTGCTCAAGGCGCAGCAGGCGCTGATGGTGCAACAGGCGCAACTGGTGCCCAAGGCGCGGCAGGTGCTGACGGCACAAATGGTACCAACGGTGCTGATGGCGCGAAAGGCGACAAAGGTGATACTGGAGCTACAGGTGCAACTGGTGCCCAAGGCGCAGCAGGTGCTGATGGTACAAATGGTGCTGATGGAGCAACAGGCGCAACTGGTGCACAAGGCGCGGCAGGTGCTGACGGCACAAATGGTACCAACGGTGCTGATGGCGCGAAAGGCGACAAAGGTGATACTGGAGCTACAGGTGCAACTGGTGCACAAGGCGCAGCAGGTGCTGATGGTACCAACGGTGCTGACGGAGCAACAGGCGCAACTGGTGCCCAAGGCGCAGCAGGTGCTGATGGAGCAACAGGCGCAACTGGTGCCCAAGGCGCAGCAGGTGCTGACGGCACAAATGGTACCAACGGTACTAATGGTGTAGACGGTCAGGACGGCGCACAAGGCGCAACTGGAGCAACTGGAGCAACTGGAGCAACTGGTGCAACTGGAGCAACTGGAGCAACTGGAGCAACTGGAGCAACTGGTGCACCTGGAGCAACTGGAGCAACTGGAGCAACTGGTGCCCAAGGCGCAGCAGGTGCTGATGGCACGAATGGTACCAACGGTACTAATGGTGTAGACGGTCAAGACGGCGCAACTGGTGCCCAAGGCGCAGCAGGCGCTGATGGTGCAACAGGCGCAACTGGTGCCCAAGGCGCAGCAGGTGC
>CALHAO010000258.1 GCA_937931765.1 uncultured Thiotrichaceae bacterium | reverse complement strand
CCCCAGAAACGGCGTGAGGTGACTAACTGTGGGTAGGCGCGGAATTGTTCGGTAAAGCTGGCTGATTTTTTAAGGTTGGTTTCGCCTTGGTCGTAATACACCAGTAGGAATGCCAATATCCCACAGGCAGTCAGCACATGGAAGTTCGATTGCCAGCCGAATGCAGCGCCTAAAATACCGCCCAACGGTGGTGTTAGCATCGGTGCCAGCGCCATGCCCATAGTGATATAACCGATCAGGCTGGCGGCTTTTTCACGCGCCACGACATCGCGCACGGCAGCGCGTGAAACAACGGTTCCGGCGATGACAATAGCCTGACACAGCCGGTAAAACATGAACTCATTGAACGAGGTGGAAAGGGATGCACCTATGGAGGCGACAACAAAGCCTAATAGCGACACCAGCACCACAGGCCGCCTGCCAAAGCGGTCAGATAACGGGCCAAGCACGACTTGTAATACCGCTGTTAATACCAGAAAACCGGTGACGGCCAGCTGCATCACCGCGTAGGGTGTTTCGAAGAACTCCGCCATCGCTGGTAGCGAGGCGAGAAAGATATTCAGTGGAATGGAGGAGACTGCCACAAGTGTTACCAGCGTAAAAATATGCGGCGGCGTTCTGGGATCAAGGAAGCGTGCTTTAGGCAATTTTGTCATTGTTATGAGGCTCGAATGGTTCGGAGATATTGATGAGAGGCGTGCACATCAGTGTGCCCGTTCTCTATAACAAAGCAAACTCCTTCAGCAAAAATAAGCCGGTGGTGATCACCAACACTGAACCCAGTGAAGTTGTCGCAATCATTGCCGCTGCCAGGTAATGATTGCCGCCTAATACTCTGATCATCGGGTAACTGGCCGTGGCGGTAGGTGCTGAGGTCATAAAGAACAATACGCCCAGTGCTTCGCCCCGAAAACCCAATAAAATACCGCCTAATACGATTAAGCCAGGCACAAAGATCAGTTTAGCTGCGGTACCCCAATACAAGTTGACGGAGGTATGAAATTCCCGCCAGCGAATAGCCGCACCACTACATAATAGGGCCAGTGGTAAGGCCATTACCGCAAAATAATCCAGTGTTTTAATGGCTATAGCCGGAAGCGGGATACTGAACCATGACACCAGTAAAGCGGCGACAATGGCGATAATCAACGGGTTGGTGACAATTTTGTGCAGCGTGCTCATAAACTGCGAGCCACCACCCACCACCGGCAAGTGACGATTCAGGGTGATAACGGATAAAATATTAAACAGAATGGTCATGATGGCGATATAAATAGAGGCCAGTGGTAACACGCCGTCACCAAAAGCATTCAATGCAAAAGCCAGACCGATAATACCCATATTGCCGCGAAAAGCACCTTGGACAAAGGCACCCCGGTCTTCCTCCGCCAGCCTGGGTGCAATCACCCGATCCAGCACCAGAAACACGGCTACTGTTGCCAGCACTGCGTAAACCAATAGGAAAAAAGGTGGATCTACAAAACTTACCTCAATCAGTTTGGTGAATAACAAGCTGGGTAAGGCGACTTTAAACGCCAGTTCTGACCCCATGCGGGCAAATTCATTGTCGATGATACCAAGCCGTTTCAGCAGGATACCGGTACAAAAAATCAGAAATATCGGAGCAGTTACTCCAATGGCAAATATTAAATTATCCAGCACGTTTCCGCCTTTTTCGCATATGTGTTTAATAAAAACTAAGCAACTCGTTTATTTGTCAACTACTATTTAATAAGAAGAATAAAACTGCTCCCAATGAGTATCTAAAATTAAATAGGAGGCTATTATGAATACCAAACCAATGGCGATGTTATTACAAGATCCCAGCATGCCAGAGTTACAGGAAGATTATCAATTCCCTTTGGATAAAGATTATCTGGCCGGAATGAGTTCCAGCAAGTTCGTTGTTCAGGATACTGATGCGATGGGTATGGAGAAATTTAAGGGGCTGGACTGGTCGGCGGTGGATACCTCGTTTGCTGCCTTGAATGAAAAGCAAAATTTCATTGATAACCCACAATTCCATCAGGTCAACACCTTTTCCGTAGCCTCACACACCCTCGATTTTGTAGAAACTGCGCTCGGTAGAGAAATGAAGTGGAAACACGGCGGGCCATTGGTGATCCGCCCACATGCCATTACTGAACCGAATGCTTATTATGATCCGTCTTCACCTTCGCTGAATTTTGGTTATTTTAACTCAGGCTTTCGTCGCACGCCCATCTGGACGTGTTTGTCACACGACATTATTGCGCATGAATTGGGGCATGCCATTCTGGATTCGTTCCGCCCGATGTACGTGTATGCGGAGGAGCCGGATACAGGTGCCTTACATGAATCTTTGGGTGATTTGTTGTCGTTGTTTTCAGCGTTGGAACATAAGTCCGTGGTGGAGCGTTTATACCGTGAAAGTGGCGGCGATATGAACAATCCGAGCCTGATTACCGGGCTGGCTGAAGAATTTGGCATTGGTTTGCAAGGGGTTAATTTTCCGTTTTTACGTTCCGCATTAAACGGTCAGGGCTATAACAGTGCGCCTGAAGGGGTTCATGAGCGTTCGACCTTATGGACGGCAGCCATCTACGAGATTCTTGCGAAACAGGTGAAGGAATCATTGACACCTGAAGTTAATAAGGTGCTTGATAACTCGCCGGTTCAGCAGGCGTATTCTCAGTCCTTTGTGCAACAGGCCAGCCCGGAGTTTGAGAGTTATTACACCGAACCGGATAATCGCAGTAGCTTTGAAGACTTTTTTGCAGCCATTGTCACCGCCGCGCGACGTGTTAAAGGTATGATGTTCCGGGCTTTGCAGGATCTGCCACCAACTGGCGTCAGCTTCCC
>CALHAO010000257.1 GCA_937931765.1 uncultured Thiotrichaceae bacterium | reverse complement strand
ATTTCCAAAAACGGCAGCTATGCCGAGTATATGACGGTAGCGGCTGATGAAGTAGCACTTAAACCCAACTCGCTGAGTTGGCAAGAAGCAGCTGGCGTGCCTTTGGCGGCATTAACGGCATGGCAGTCGCTTTATGATTATACAAAATTAGAAGCTGGTGAACGCGTGCTGATTCATGCGGGTTCTGGTGCGGTTGGTCAATTCGCTATCCAGTTGGCAAAACTGTGCGGTGCTTATGTTTATACGACTACCTCGGCCAGAAACACCGAACTGGTGCTGGGCCTTGGTGCCGATGAGGCCATTGATTATCAGCAGGAAGACTTCTCGGCGTTAAAAGACCTTGATGTGGTATTTGATACCGTGGGTGGTGAAACGCAGGCGAAGAGCTGGGAGACGTTAAAGAAAGGCGGGCGTTTAGTGTCTATTACTGAAAACCCTGATGAGGCTATTGCGGCTAAACATGGTGTTTCAGCATCTTTCTGTTTTGTACAGCCGAACCGTGAGCAATTGGAAAAGCTGGCTGAAATTGCCGATGCGGGTCAGTTGAAGGTGAGTATCGACAGTGAGTTCGGTTTGGATCAGGTGACTGAAGCCCATGAGCGCAGTGAAACGGGCCGTGCACAAGGCAAGATCATTATTAATGTTTCTGCGTAAGTCAAAAGGACATTGATATGCTCAAAAAATTACTAGGTATTGCGCCAAAGCTGGAATCAGACGGATCTTATTCGCCTTCTAAGCTGGCGCTAAAATTAGCTACATCTGACACCACTGACTTTGAAGCTATTTCATACACGAAATATCAGGGAAAGCGGAAGAAGATTCTGGTGATTTTCACCGAACAGAAAAACATGAAAATGCAGAATGGTAAATTGTTCTCTACAGGGAACCATCCGGTAGAAGCGCTAGTGCCTATGTTGCATCTGAAGAATGCGGGTTTTGAGTTTGAAATAGCTACGCCTACCGGTAAGCCAGTTGTTTTTGAAATGTGGGCGTTTCCGGACAAAGATCAGTATGTAAAAGCGATTTACAATGAACACAAGGCCAGCTTTGAAAGGCCGAAAAGTCTGCAGGCATTCGTTGATAACTCGCTGTCCGACGCTGAATCTTATGCGGCGATCTTTGTGCCGGGTGGGCATGGTGCGATGTTGGGTATTCCGCAAGATGAGAATGTCAGCACCATCCTGAACTGGGCGCATGAACATGATGTGTTTACGGTTACGCTTTGTCATGGGCCAGCTGCGCTGTTGGCTACTACGCTGAATGATCAGAAGTTTCTTTATGGCGATTATAAGATGGCTGTTTTTCCGGATTCTGTGGACAAACAAACTCCAATGATTGGTTATTTGCCGGGGAAAATGCCTTCGGGGGTTAGTGAGAAATTGAAGGGTTTGGGCGTTACGCTGATGAATACTAAGTCGGATAATACGGTTTGTTTGGATCGGAAATTGATTACCGGTGCTAGTCCTTTGGCGGCTAATGCGCTGGGGAAGTTGGCGGCTGAGACTTTGTTGGGGGCGTTAAAGTAAAGTTGGTCATGGTAAGAAATGTAATGGTGATTCAGATATTTATCTGAATCACCTGATTTGTAGTAGCTAAGCAGTGCTCTTGGCAGAAAAATCCTCAGATCACCTTTGATTTTTCATAGCAGCTTTACAGCCTTCATCAAGCCTTTGTACCGCTGAGATTAATAGAGGTAGCTCTGTCTCTCTCTCTGCATACTTGTCGAGGAATTTGGCAATCATTTCGGCCCACGAATTTCTTTCTTCAAGCTTTAGTTTACACAAATCGGCACAAACTACTTCTGAGGGCTTCGAGTTTTCTGATTCCAAAATAAGCGAAAAGACATCGGCCTTTAGTTCGAACACCGGATGCTCATCAAACTTTGCCCTTAGACCAGCATACATCGCAATCCCACGCCAGAAACCCTCCGGACAGTCTTTGAATATGCTAGCAAGATCAGCTATACCCCCATAAGACACGGCAAACCAAGTTAGCCAAGCAACCTGTTCTTCGACTGTTACTGCCGGAAGAGTTCGTTCCGCGATATTTCTATCAAAACCTAAGTGCTGCAATAGCTCCATGAAATTAACAGGAGAGAGCTTTTCTATGTATTGATCCCAATCTTGAGGGTTGATCCAACTCCTATCAAAATATTCTGAACCACCACCAAAATAACTTCCAGCTGGAGAGCGCAACACAGGCATTGGCCATCTTCTCTTTGAACTCGTGGAGGGGGAAGCAATGGGTACCTCGTAGTATGACCTAATCCCTTTTAATACACTTTTACCGGAGAGCTGAATTTCATTCAACCGGATTAGGAGCTTCCAGCAAATTTCTGCTCGTCTTTCTCGGTCAAGATGCTCCCCGCATTCTTGTAGTAGGCCATCCGCTAATCCCAAATCGTCCGCGTTAATCAGCTCTTCGAGCAAGAGCTGTACATCTGTTGTTGGAGCAAGTCCAGCCCATAAGAAAACCACCATTAACCAACGATCTTCACTACTTTTTCGAGTTAGGAGCATGCGATCATAACGCTGCTCGTTTGCATCACGAGCGATTCCATTATGGCAAGCGCAGGCTACCAAGAACTCGCCGATCGATTTATGTGCAAAACTGTATTGCCCAGGGCCTATTAGCAGGCCAGATCGTTCACGTAGATTTTCGAGTACGGTATCTACGGATGCTTCCACACAAATCTCTTTTAGATATGGACTGATCCATTTTGCTGCTTCATTTTCATCGACAGCATCTACCTCATTAGCAATCATATTAATTGCAATCAACTCAAGGATTCGACGTTTTGCTTGCTTAGTCAGGGCCACATCTGGAGGGGCAAGTTCTTTTCTGTTTTCCCAGGCACCAAGCATCCCATCAACATAACGCTCATAGAGTGCAGCTCGTCCCTGAGGCAGCTCGCCATCCATACGATGTACAGCGAGCAGAGTCGACAATAGCAGCGGATTTGCAGTTAATGGGCGTAGACTTGGGTCGTTTCTCCAAGTATGTGCAAGCTCTGACGCTGACAGTTCTGGTGCGCCGGTTTGAATAGATGGGCCATGTTCCTTATATTTAGCAATATAGTTTTCAACCTGATCTTCATCGAATGGCTCAAGGTCAAGGTGCCGATAGCCATTTTCAACAAGTATCTGGATATGACTTGTAGTGAGTGGACGGCTGGTCACCACTATATTAATATCAGGATCAGCGGCTGCTAAGCTATTAATCCAACCCCAAGCGCTATCGCGCTTACTTTCGGGGACTTCGTCAAAGCCGTCGAGCAATAAGGTCAGTTTAGCGTCATTCACCCAACTCTCAATATCGTGCGGCTCAAACTTGTCATGGAATGTGGAAGTAACCACACTTCGCACTGCTTCCGTAAGCGTTGGTAGTTCAGGATTCTTTATAGTGAGTCGGAGACGAATATTGATAGGCAATGCGGCTTTTTGTGGAGCGTTTATAAGTTGCGAGCCTAGCCACTCTGTCCATGTCGTCTTACCAGCCCCTGCCGGAGCTACCACAACACAGCGTAGTCCTGTTTTACCTGGCGAGAAGTAATCATCGAATTGAGCCTTGCTGAGACGTTCAGGTTCGCTTAACTCTTTCCCTTTTTTAACTAATTTACGTTCAGCAAAATGAGGGAGGATAAAAAGGTTGTCGATGTCGGTCTGTGGAAGCTCAGAACTTCGCAGGCCATGCATGCTCATTTTCAGTGCCAATTGTCCGGCTTCGTGAGCGATAATTCGGTCTATTAATGCTTCACCACGCTCATGCCGTTCGGCTACTTTGCGCATGTCGCCATAAATCCTAGCAAGAGTCGCCTCGAATTCCCTCAATTTTTGGTAGGTTGCGGCAAACTGCTTTTGTTCCCAATCTGCGAATAAGGGCGGTGTACGGACAGCTAAGTCAACATAAGCCCGCAGCATCGTAGCAAATGGTGCTGGATATTCCTCGGCTATCATACTAGCGTTTCTATCGAGCTTTTCCTCTAGTATGTAAGCCGTGATGGCATTGACATCCAGCCCTCGAGCGATCATCTCGTCACTGGTTTCGATTAACAAGCGAACTGGCGTCTCCGCCTCCTTCGCAATAAGTTTGGTAGTTTCCTCATCAATTCCTTCTTGCTTGAAGTATTCCACCATCGGTTCTATTACTGCATCCGTCAGGTCTTCGATACGACGATCTACCTGTCGACGTACCCATCGGCTAGGCTGTTCAATCAACACTCGATCAATGGCTGTAGCAAGGAGGGAAGCAGCAGTACCAAGCAGAAACTCTATACCAGACATTTGTTAACCTATATTCTAATTTCAGGGTTCTGTGGAAAGAATATACAGTTATTGATGTACCTACAACTTACACTTCCTTCAAAGCTAAGCAGATGGCTTACTGTTCACCTGCCCTATTCAACACAATATTGATTACTTTTGAAGACAACCGGTATTTATGTATAAGCAATTGAGCAATAAGAGGTTTGACTCGCTCAATTGCACCGGACTCTTTAGCTTTGAGCAAGATACCCATAATACCGACAACAGGAATAGAATGTTGGGCAGCTATGCTTCTGCCAAGACGCTCATCAATTAATACACCACACTTTAGTTGACTTGCCAGCGCCATAGCTTGTGACTCTCCCTCATCCAGCCTACCTTTAAAAATCAGGTACTCTGCACTTTTCAGGTCATGATGAATAAAGCATTGCGCTGCTTTGTGTTTGGTAACAAAAGCGCCAATGCGTTGCGCATCTGTCCGCTGGCTTTCTGACGTTACTTCCAGATACACAGCATTAGGAATATGAATTTCAGAGAAAGAACAAAACAATAATTCAAGGTGGTCGAGTTTTGCTAATGCAATCAATGGACTCGCATCGGAAACAATAATTTTGCTCATGAATTCAGGTATGCCATTTCCTGGTCAAACTCTTCCGCATCGAAATCTACGATAGGAATGTTCTGGTCACTAACATGTTCGGTAAATTCAGCCAGTGGCATACCAGCCAGCTTGGCCGCTTTTCCAATACTTAGATTGCCTTCTTTGAACAGTTGTGTGGCAAGTGTAATGTGTACGCCATAACTGAGAAGTTCTTCGCTGAATGGGACGGTAACGAACAGAGGGTGGCCATGTCGGGTGACTACCGATAATTTTCCAGCTTCTACCTCCCGACTTAGTTCACCGGAACGTTCGCGCAAATCCCTGATGCTGAATGATTGCATAATTACTACCCCATATTTTTGTTACCATAAATTGTAGCACAAATTTGCGGGAGGAAATTTGTATCTATCATGCTGAACTCACAGGAAAATAGCCGGTAACTGATAAATCTTCGGACTCAATTTACCAGACATATTTAAAGTCAGAGTTTGAAATTGCTTGGTAAATATAGTTTCCTACTGTGGCAGTCGGAGATTTCCATGCTTGAAGTGAAATCTGTTCATGCACGTTAGATTGTCAGTTCAGGCTCAACTGACAATTCTGTCACTGCCATTCCGTCATAAGTTGACACTTCCCCCTAAAATTCCATCACGAAGAAATCAGCAGAAAATAATTTAAGTTATTTAAAATCAATGTCTTATGGGTTTATTGTGATAGTTGGCACGCCGGTTGCAATCACCTAACCATAACAAGAAACATAAACAAAATAATAAATTAACAACAACAATAAAATAATAGCAGTATTAATAATAAAAATAACAAGTAGAGCAAGCCCCAAAAGGTCAAACCAGTCTTTAGCCCTGACTGCAAGACCGACCTGAATAACTCTCCCGTGCCCCTGGGAGAGTTATTGACAACTCAGTACCCCTCTCGTGCCCCTGAGAGGGGTTTACTGTTTTAAGTATCAACAATCCCCAAGCCCAGAACATATTCGATAGCGTTGTAGTCAAAGATTAATAGACACTATTCCAAAATCTGAGCTAATGCTATGCTAATAATTTTTGATGCGAAAGTCGCTACGTAAATTATGAAGCCCGCAGGCCAATTCCATCGTCAAATCACTAAATTCTGGCCGCCAATTTCTGAACACGTCTTTTACACAGCGGCATCGCTTGGCACCACCAATAACATGCTCAACAATCACGCGCACTTTGGATATATCCTGATTAGCCGCTTTCTCCAATGGCATTAGCTTACCACCACGAGGCTTCTTTTTAGGCTCCATCACTATTAACCCTTCACCCATGTCATGCCCCTGGAATCCAAGGTCACGGTAAACTTCGTAGCCTTCAGGGAGTTTTACGCCCTCCTCATCAGCCATCTTTTTATCGTGCGCTTTCCCTGACCAGGTTTTCCCCAGATATTTAATCTGCCGATCTTCCAAACCGGCAATGATATTATTTTTCATTGTATGGGCTTTTTTTTCCACTGTAGCACTCACGCTGAGCATCATTATCCAACGGGCGCTGGCGGCGACGCTCGGTTCCGTCAATGCCAACGGCCTGGGCGGTTTCAGCTTCCAACCGTGCTAGCAGCTCTTCGGGTAGTCTGGCAGGACGGTGACCGGAATCCGCCAAAGCCGCTTTTAAAATAACAGACAGGCGATGTATCCAGCGATTGGCTTTACCTTGCGATAAACCAAAAGAATAAGCGATGACTTCCTGAAGCGGGTAGGTTTTGAGGTAGAACATCAGAAAAAACAACTGGTCTTCGATTGTCCTGAGTTTGCCCGAAACACCCCGTGTTTCATCGGCCTTCTTACCTTCAGCTATTCGCTGCAAACGGTAGGTTTTATCAAAGTGAAACAGAAGCTGGTCAAACTCCTTAACTGTAAGTCCGGTCATCGCCAGAAATGTTTTTGGGAGTGCTTTGACGGCTGCGTAGCTGTAGTCAGTCATGGTAAGAGCAAAAGCAACAATGTTAAACGGTTTTTGACGCTATTGACTCATTAGAAATTGTGATTTATCCATCAATTTTTATTTTGGAATAATGTCTA
>CALHAO010000256.1 GCA_937931765.1 uncultured Thiotrichaceae bacterium | reverse complement strand
AATGGTTCCAGTATAATGCTCAGTTGCTGCATAGTGTTTACTCCTGGGTATGAATGTGACCAAACAAGCGTACGCGGCTCAATCCACCATCCGGAATAATATTGATACGCACGTGTGTAACAGGGCCGATGGCTTTAACCTTTTCAGCAAAGTCATGAATAGCATCCATTTCCAGTTTTTGTGGTGGCAGCACTTCTTGCCAGAACATACTTTGT
This sequence comes from uncultured Thiotrichaceae bacterium, assembly GCA_937931765.1. GTDB lineage: Bacteria > Pseudomonadota > Gammaproteobacteria > Thiotrichales > Thiotrichaceae > Thiolinea. The sequence continues at coordinate 2,753 of CALHAO010000256.1, read as the reverse complement.
GTCACCAGTGACTGTTCTGTGCCACCTTTCATGTAAGCCGCCTGAATAGAGCATTGATCCGGGTAGTTGCCTTTGAAATGCGCGGTGTCAATCTGCACGGCTTCAATCACCCCAGCATGACCGAGTTCCATAATGGCCCAGTCATTACCCGGCTCACGGCGGCGGCGGGTTTCCCAACCATCACCCATATTGATGCCACGCCCTGGCATGTTCAGGTTCATGATGCTGCCAAAATGTTCATCATTGCAGGTAACAGCACGACCACCATTTTCAATGGCTAGCAAGTCAACCTGGTCAGCCGGGTCACGTTGATCCCAATTACATTGCGGCTCACCATAAATGCGCAGGCGGGCAACCCCGCCATCCGGATAGATATTCAGCCGAACGTGGCTATAACTAGTTTGATCTTCAATGGCATGGAAGTGATGAGAGTCACCGTTCAGGCTAACAGAAGGCAGGATTTCTACCCACTCGGCCTCATCGACATTGCCGTCATAACTGTAACAAGCGTCTAATGAGGCAGCGGGTGGGTAATTACCAGTGAAGTTGCTGGTATCAATATCCACACCACGGATAGTGCCGCTTTTACCTAATTTAACGATGCAATAATCATAACCTTCAGTGCGTTTGCGGCGGGTTTCCCAGCCATCCATCCACTTACCGTTATCATCGAATTTACCTGGAATAAATACGCCTGGCTCAGGTTTTAACATTCTTGCTTTATCAGCAAACCACTCATCAGTGGCAAAAATAGCTTCAGCGCCTAGGCGTGGTTCGGCCAGATTGATGTAACGCTGGAAGGGGTGGTTGTTTACTTCGCTCATTTTTTGTCTCACGTAAATTTGGGGGATTCTGCTGGCTACTTGTTGAAACGGAGCAGCTCACCGCAACCTGTCATTGGCAATAGCATCCAAGCGAAAGCGGGCAATCTTATTGATTTCATTCAATGCCCGCTGATATTCCGCTTCAGCATCATTTTCTAGCCGTTCAATAAACGCCGCCAGAATCTTATGCCGGTTGCTGCCTTTCACTGCCATAATAAACGGAAAGCCAAATTTCTCTTTGTAGGCTTCGTTATAGTGCTGGAATTGTTCAAACTCTTCAGCTGTGCACTCACTAATGCCAGCGCCTGCTTGTTCGGAAGTAGATTCAGCGGTTAACTCACCGCGCACGGCTGCTTTACCTGCCAAGTCCGGGTGAGCATTAATCAGCGCCATTAAGCGTTTGCGATCAGCGGCTGCTATCTCTTTTTGCATTGCTGCACTCAGTCCGGCAGGCGTGTTCTGTGCTTCATTCAATCCTTGCTGACACGTTTGTTCAGCTACCCACGATGAATGCTCATAAACACCACCAAACAGCGCCACAAAATCGGCCTCGTTCATCTCGGCTGGAGAAATAGCAAACTTCAGTTCAGTAGAAGTACTCATAATTTGTTCGCTCCCTGCCAGGGGTGTTGTGCGACCCAATGGTTCGCAATATCAGCACGACGGCAAACCCAGGCTGCATCATGACCCTGCACATAATCAAGGAAACGCGCCAGTGCCGCAGCGCGTCCTGGGCGACCGACTAAGCGACAATGCAAACCAATCGACATCATTTTAGGCGTGTGTGCACCTTCGGCATACAACACATCAAAGCTATCTTTCAGGTAGGTGAAGAATTGTTCACCGGTATTAAAGCCCTGATTAGTCGCAAAGCGCATATCGTTAGCATCCAATGTATAAGGCACCATCAGTTGTGGCTTGCCGTGTAAATTATCCCAATAAGGCAGGTCATCCGCGTAACTATCAGCGTTATAAAGGAAGTTGCCATCTTCGGCGGCGATGCGGTGTGAGTTCGGACTACAGCGTCCCAGATACCAGCCCTGCGGGCGTTCTCCGGTCATTTTAGTATGAATTTCAATGGCTTTATGCAGGTGCTCACGTTCAATGGATTCATCTAAATTCTGGTAGTCAATCCAGCGATAGCCATGACTGGCCATTTCCCATTCGGCTTTCAGCATCGCCTCAACAATCGTCGGATTGCGTTCCATCGCCATCGCCACCCCAAACACAGTCACTGGCATTTGGCGATCAGTAAACATCTGGTGCAAACGCCAGAACCCGGCACGGGAGCCGTATTCATAAATGGACTCCATATTGGCATGACGCTGCCCCTGATAGGCTGCGGCACCCACGATTTCTGACAAGAAAGCTTCAGAGGCAGGATCACCATGAAGAATGCAATTTTCGCCGCCTTCTTCATAATTAATGACAAACTGCACCGCAATACGGGCTTTTTCTGGCCAGTTAGCGTTAGGTGGCTTACCTGCGTAACCGAGTAAGTCGCGTGGATAATCAGTCATGAATACATCCTTATTTTTCTTGTGCACCGGATTGATACCACTGAGCAATGACTGTTCGTTCTTCGTCGGTCATTTTTGTCAGGTTACCAATAGGCATCGCTTTAGTCGCGACGGTCTGTTGATGAATTTGCGTGGCTTGCACCACAATGTCCCGTGGTGTATCGAAGACCACGCCTTTAGGCGGTGCGCTGAATCCGGCTTGTGTTGGCTGCGCCGCATGACAGGATGTGCACCGTGCCTGCATTATTCCCTGAACAGCCAGGAAAGTCGGTGAGTAGGCCCCCTGTGCAGCAGAATTTATAGGTGCTGCTGCGGTGCTTACTACCGGAGCAGCACTGGCTGTTGGTTTCGGAGCCGGACTAGGAGCCATGGCAATAATAATAGCCAGAAAAATAGCGCCTGCGATATA
>CALHAO010000255.1 GCA_937931765.1 uncultured Thiotrichaceae bacterium | reverse complement strand
TCGGCGGATTTATAAGCGGCGATGCCACCGCTTATCCCTAAAAGAATGTGTTTGCCCTGGAGGTTTGCCATAAGATGTTTTAATCGTTAACCGTACAGTTGGAAAAGAATGATACCTATAAAAGACTGGCCAGCAGATGAGCGCCCGCGTGAAAAGTTATTAACTCGTGGCGCACAAGCTTTATCCGATGCCGAACTACTGGCTATTTTTTTGCGCACCGGCACCCGGGGCAAAACAGCTGTAGATCTGTCGCGCGAATTATTACATGATTTTGGTAGCTTGCGGACAATGTTTGATGCCGATGAATCACGTTTTTGCGAAGCCAACGGACTGGGGCCTGCGAAGTATGTACAGCTACAGGCGGTTCTGGAAATGTCTAAGCGCTACTTACGTGAGAGCATTCATCGCGGTGATGTGTTAGAAGACCCTGATGCGGTCAGGTTTTACCTGACCTCGAAGTTGCGTGACCGACCTGCTGAAGTGTTTGCCTGTGTCTTTCTCGATAACCGCCATCGGGTGATTTGTTTCGAGGAATTATTCTACGGCACCATTAATAGTGCCAGTGTGCACCCGCGTGAAGTAGTGCGCAAAGCGATTCAGCATAATGCGGCGGCGGTGATTCTCGCGCACAACCATCCGTCTGGCATCGCCGAACCCAGTCAGTCGGATGAGCGCATTACGCAACGTTTGCAGGAAACGCTGGCGCTGATTGATGTGCGGGTGCTGGATCACTTTGTGGTGGGTGACCAGGTGGTTTCATTCGCCGAACGTGGATTGCTGTAGAAGTTTAATCCTTTCATGTGAATTACTGTAGCCAGGCTTGCGCATTGTCGGTGATGGCTTTGACGGCGGGATTGGTAATATCCCGTTCCACAGAGATCGCGTAATACTGATCGGTGAGTTCTTTTACGTGGCCAATGACCTGCAGATTACCTTCTTTCTTCAGCGTGGCTTCCAGTACGGTCGGCGCTACCAGGATGCCGGTTCCGGCGAAGCCAAACGCCTTCATCAATGCGCTGTCATCAAATTCGCCCACGATCTGAGGATGGATCTGGTGTTCATGCAGCCAGCTCATCAGGTTACTACGTACCGCCGACCCTTCGCTGGGAATTAGCAGGGGCGTGTTGTGCAAATTGGCCGGGAAATCTTTACCTAACGTAGCTTTTAACTCTTTTGTGGCAAAAAAGCTCAGGTTACTGGAACCTAATTTGTGACTGAATCCCTTAATATTCATATTGGGTGGCATAGGGCCATCGGCAATAACCAGTTCCATGCGGTGTACAGCTAATTCGCCCAGCAGATCGGTCAACTTGCCCTCTGTACAGACAATGCGCATTTGTTTATTTAATTGGATAGCCGGTTCGAGTAGACGGTAAGCAATGGGTTTGGGAACCAGATCCGATACACCGACTCTAAACAAACTGGTGTGGCCCTGCGGGTAGTGTTGTAAGCGTTCTTCCAGCTCAGCGCCCAGTTGAAAGATTTTATTGGCATATTCAACCGCAACATGACCCGCTTCGGTCAGTTCCAATGTCCGGCCATGACGATGAAATAGTTTCATGTCCAGACTTTTTTCTAATACGGTGATCTGGCCACTGATGGTTTGTGGGGTAATATGAAGGCGTTCACTGGCTCTGGCAATTGATCCGGCATTGGCTACTTCACGTACATAGTGTAGATGTTTAAAATTCAGCATAATGGATATTCGAAAAAATCGATGAATATGTTGTTAAAAATCGAATTTACTTTATCTGAGTAATTTTGTAAAGTATTCACATGTTCACAAATCGTTAAAGGAGTTAAACGATGAAACTTACTACACAAAGTCAGCGGGCTATTATGGCCATGATGGCACTAGCCTTGCACACCGGTCGTAAGGTACTACGTTTGAGCACCTTGGCCAATGAACAAGGTATTTCTTTATCTTATATGGAGCAGCTGTTTTACCATCTGCGTCATGCAGGATTGGTGGAAGGTATTCGTGGGCCGGGTGGTGGTTACCGCTTAAGCAGACCGTCTAATCACATATCAGTGGCAGAGATCGTCCATGCGATTGAATCGGCACATGATGATTCTGAACAGGAACGCAAGGCGCATCCGACTAAAGAAGTGGGTAATATCCTGAATGCTCTGGATAATCAGATTCATGATTTTCTGGATGGAATTTCCCTGGAAAGTCTGGTCGGTGACCACAAACAGCCGGATATTAGTTACAGACCCGGCAAGACGGCACGGATGATTGCACGGATGATCCCGGCACTCCCGGTACGTTTTCCTAAACCTGCTTTAGGGCTGGGGCAACCGGCTTAATGTTAATCTAAAAAAGTAAAACAGAGTTATACAACATAACTGTCGATCCTCCTCCCCGGCAGTTGTTATGCAAAAGGCGGGACTAACCATCCCGCCCTTTTTTCTTTTGATAACCTGAACAGTTACCTGCCGCCAGATTTAACCAAACCAACGTCGCATCATTTCCCGCAACCATGACATGAAATTGGCTGGTGGTGCAGGAGTCGGAGTCGGAGTCGGAGTCGGAGTCGGAGTCGGAGTCGGAGTCGGAGTCGGAGTCGGAGTCGGAGTCGGAGTCGGAGTCGGAGTCGGAGTCGGAGTCGGAGTCGGAGTCGGAGTCGGAGTC
>CALHAO010000254.1 GCA_937931765.1 uncultured Thiotrichaceae bacterium | reverse complement strand
CGTGGACGCAATAGCCGCAAAAAAGCGCGGATGACCACCAAAATAGAAATGCTGCCACAACTCACCCGTGGCATCCCGCTCACTGAGCCGATGAGTGAAGAACAGATTCTCCGTATTGACAACGCCTCTATGGAAATACTGGAAGAAATCGGTGTTGATTTCCGTGACCCTATCGCCCTGCAACAATGGAAAGAAGCCGGGGCAGATGTACAGGGAGAACGTGTCCGCTTTGATCGCGATATGATTCGGGAGCTGATTAGCAGCATTCCCGAAAACATCACCCTGCATGCACGTAACCCGGAAAACGCCGTTAACTTAGGCGGCAACCAGTCCATCTTTGTGCCCATGACCGGCGCACCGTTTATTCGTGATTTGGAAAATAAGCGCCGTTGGCCGACATTGAAAGATCTGGGTGATTTCCACAAATTAGCGCACATGTGCCCGGCAATTCATTCCTCCGCACATCACATTGTCGAACCGATGGATCATGCGATATCACATCGCCACCTGCGTATCACCTACTCCTCCATGAAACACTCCGACAAGACCTTTATGGGCATGACTACTTCCGGCAAAAACGCCGAAGATGTCATGGCCATGTGTAAGATCTTGTTTGGTGAAGAATATCTCGAGACCCATGCTGTGGTCACCGGCAATATTAACGGTAACTCGCCCTTAGTTTGGGATCAAACCATGCTCGGTGCCATGCGGGCATTTGCGGCTTGTAATCAGCCGGTGTTGTGCTCGCCCTTTGTACTCGGTGGCGCTAATACACCCGCCAGTGTTGCGCCCACAGTCGCACAGCTAAATGCCGAAGCATTATCCGCACTGGCCTACACACAGATTCTGCGTAAAGGCACACCCGCTATTTATGGTCATTACCTCAGCACAGTATCGATGAAATCCGGTGCTCCGATGGCGGGCACACCGGAAATCTCGCTAATGAACTTTATGATCGGGCAGATGGCACGTTTTTATAAAGTCCCCTGGCGCACCTCTAATACACTGGGCGGCTCCAAGGAATTTGATGCTCAGGCGGGTTATGAAAGCGCCACCACGCTGATGGCTGTGTTGATGTCCGGTGCAAACTACATCTGGCATTCAGCGGGTTGGAATGAAGCGGGTATGCACTGTTCGATGGCTAAGTTTGTGGTCGATGCTGAACAGTGTGCAATGGGTTATCGCATGGCGGAAGGTATTCGCTGGGATGATTTTGATGAGGCGCTGGCGGCAGTGCGGGATGTCGGGCCAGCGGGTCATTATTTAGGTCATCCACACACTTTGGAAAACTTCCAACGGGCATTTTTTATGCCGGAATTATTTGATAATAACTCGATTGAACAATGGCAGGCTGAAGGTAGCAAAGATACCGTTACGCGAGGTCTGGAGTATGCCAAACGCATGTTGAATGAGTATCAGGAGCCTAAGCTGGATGAGGCGAAGAATGATGAGTTGCTGGACTTTATTACACGGCGGGAGCGGGAAATTCCGACTATGGATGCTTTGAATGAGGATGCGTAGTTTTTATGAAAAAAGACAACCTATATAACGATTTAAAACGCCAGATCCTCACCATGGAACTCGAACCCGGCTCCAGCCTCGATGAAACCCGGCTGAGTGAAGAATACCAAATCTCCCGAACACCCCTGCGTGATGTATTCCGAAGGCTGGCAGGCGAAGGCTATCTGGAAATTGTGAATAACCGTGGCACATCGGTCTCTTCAATGAGCCACAAAACACTGCGTAATTTCTTTCTGACCGCACCGATGATGTACACCGCTATCGGCAGGCTGGCGACGGAGAATGCCACCCGCAAACAGATTGACGCATTGAAAACTGTGCAGCAGGAGTTTCGTGATGCAGCGGCCAAGGAAGATCCTGAAAGTCTGGTTTATTGGAATGACAAATTCCATAGCCTGATGGGGGAGATGGCGGATAACCCTTATCTGAAGCCTAGTTATGAGCGTTTATTGATTGATCATGCGCGTATTAGCCAGACATTTTATCGACCGAAAAATCAAACCATGCAGGAAAATCTGGAAGAAGCCGCAGGACACCATGATGCGATGATTCATTGTATTGAACAGGGCAATGCTGAGGGTATGGTCGGGTTGATTCGTGAGCATTGGGAATTATCGCGGGAGCACATGGAAATGTTTGTGCGGCCTGATCCGTTGCCGATTGATATTTAAAAATTTAGACGGGAAAGCCTGTTGTAAACCAGCTTCCGGCCTGCGGAACTCGCTGCGCTCAGACAGTCCTCAGCCTCCAGCTGGTTCACAACAGACTCTCCCTTGTGCCATACGGTATTTGGATGTGGCTTTATATAGGAAAAACTATGAAATTTGATGGTATTTACACCCCGGTCATCACGCCGCATTTTGAAGATGGCAGTATTGACGAGAAGGGTTTGGAAACGGTGATCGAACACCTGATTAGTGGCGGTGTGCATGGTCTGATTGTCGCGGGTACGACGGGTGAATATTATGCCCAGTCCCGTGAGGAGCGCATGCGCCTGATGACCGTATTCAAGGACATTATGGGTGATCGTATTCCGCTGATTGTGGGTACGGGTGCGTTGCGTACTGAGGAATCGATTGAGTATGCGGAGGCTGCGGCGAAGGTCGGGGCTGATGCGTTGTTGGTGGCTACTCCGCCCTATTCTGTGCCTACTGAGCGTGAGAATGCGTTGCATGCGTTGGCGATTGATCGTGCTGCGAATCTGCCGATTATGCTTTATAACTATCCCGGTCGCATGGGTGTGAGTATGGGTGAGGAGTATCTGGATCGTGTGGGGCGTTCGCCGAATTTTACGGCGATTAAAGAAAGCTCCGGTGATATTAACCGTCTGCATTTATTAGCGCGGGATTATCCGCATATCCAACTGGGTTGCGGCATGGATGATCAGGCGCTGGAATTTTTTGCCTGGGGTGCATCATGTTGGGTATGTGCGGGGTCGAATTTCGCGCCGGAAGCGCATATTGCTTTGTATCAGGCTTGCCGGATTGAGGGTGATTTCGATAAAGGGCGGCGGATTATGACGGCGATGTTGCCGTTAATGCGTGTGCTGGAACAAGGTGGCAAGTTTATTCAGGCGATTAAGCACGGTGTTGCTATGCGTGGTTTGCCTGCCGGGCCATTGCGCAAGCCGCTCCAGTCATTGAACAAAGATGAAAAACGCGAGCTGGAACAGGTGATTCGCGTAATGGATACCACACTCGATCACATCGCAGGAGAAGAATAATATGTCAGATTTACTCAGTTACGCAGAATACCGCGCCATTGCGGCATCACTCACCTTCCCTGCTACAGCATTTATCGACGGGCATTTCCGGCCAGCTATGTCAGGCAAGACCTTCCCGACTATTAATCCGGCGACGGGTGAAACTCTGACCAAGATTTCAGCTTGTAATGCTGATGATGTGAATTTCGCGGTGGCGAAAGCCCGGGAGGCATTTGAGCAGGGGCGCTGGAGTCGGTTACACCCTAGTGAGCGCAA
>CALHAO010000253.1 GCA_937931765.1 uncultured Thiotrichaceae bacterium | reverse complement strand
GATGCCATTGCAATGGTTGAGTCACCAAAAATCGCACCATAACCCATTGAACCTGGGGTTGAAGCACTGGCTTCACTCAAACGACCAGTTTTTTGCAGCCACCAGATAGGAATACCGTTCATCGCATTACCATCACGATTCTCGCCGATACTACCTGCACCAATCCGTGTATTGCCAATGAATTCCTTCATCGTGGCAGGAGTCGCCATCTGCACACCCACTGCTTTCACCGCCAACAAACGTAACTCATCGACCTCGCGGTTTTTACTAACAAAATTCACCGTGGTATTACGTGCTGCCATAGCAGCTTGCAGAGCCTGTTCGTGTTCATCCGTGAGCTTCGTAGTTTTATACAGTTGGCGATTACTGCGCCGGGTCAGTAAAAATTCAAACAAAGGATCAGCCACTACCGACTTATCCTCAACCATGCGAATAGACGCCACAGGCAGCTGGCCTAACTTGTCACTGATCAGGTTACCTTGCGGAAAATATTCAATATCAGCTTTATAACCTTTCTGGCTGGCGGCAATCACCAAGGACTCAAGAAAGCCACCCAGTGAAATCATGGTCTGGCGGGCAAAAGGATCAGCCTCGGGCTGGAGCCGCGCTTCATCGACATACAACTTGATCAGGTCTTCGGAATCACGCAGATCAACTTTCCAGGGTTGCATATTATTTGGGCTGGGTGCCAAAATGGCGTAAGCTAATGTCCATTCACGAATGTCTTTCTCATCCTCCGCCAGCTCCTCTGGCCCTTCCCAGGCTTCTGCGGCAGAATCGGGAACAGCATCACAAGTGCGCAGAGCGTAGGCCCCGACACCAATGGCTAGCGCTATTTTTCCATACTTTAATAAGAAGTTGCGGCGAGACTGTTCCATGCTTTTCCTCTGGATTGAACATTAATTTTTGTTATAAACATCACTGTTGTTTTTTAAGTGAACGTTTATTTCATGAATTACAGCAATCTGGTTTATAGCAGAAAAATAACACCAAGTCAGACTTTCACCCCACCAAAACAGCGAAGCCGAAGTCCTGAAGCTTGCTAAGCCAAGTGGATGGTAAAAACGGGCCGGGCATCAACAAACTTCTGGGTGACTTACCGGCAGCAGAAAAAACAACTCATCGCCCGCGCAGCAGCAATGAACGATGAGTTGGGGCCTGAGGCCAATTTAATCAAGAATTTTACTATAGGTCATAAAAACGCCGATAAAAACTAAAGCGATACCCACTCCACGGCTCAATGATACCCGCGCCTCGGCCAGTCCGAACAGCCCAAAATGATCTACCAATGCAGAGCACAGTAATTGCCCGGCGACAATACAAACAAAAAATTTCTGCACACCAATACGCGGCACAATCAACAGTCCGCCACAAACAATAAACGCACCGGCAATGCCACCAATAACCACCCACCAAGGCAATGTCGGTATCGCTGACCAATTACCAGCACCTTTACCCAAGCTCAACCAGGTAACGACAATAATCACTATACTGATAGTCATGGAACAGAGTGATGCCATTAAGGCACTACCAACATGGGTAGCCATAGTGGAATTAACCACTGGCTGGAGGGCAATCAATGCACCCAAACCAAAGGCACATGCTATCAAAAAAAAGAAAATCATTAACTCACTCCTTGAGGTTTTAGTTGTTTTAGCCCAAGACATAACGCACTCCAATCAGTGAAACCACGCTACCCAAACCAAGTTTCAGCCAGCGTTCTTTACACAAACCATTCAACTTCGGCCCCGCCAAAGCCCCCAACATGCCGCCGATGACCAATACACCCAAAATGCCATAATCTGGCTGGGCACCGAGCTGTAAATAATTAGCGATAGATACCGAGCCGCCAATGAAAATGGGAATGGCGGCAGTGGCTGGAACAATGTGCATCGGCATACCCAACATAGAAACCATAAACGGCACCAATAAAAACCCACCCCCCACGCCAAATATGGCAGCAACCATGGCAATTAATAAACCCGCTAAGACCGGATAACCAATAGCAATATCAAAAGATTTTCCAGCGTGTGCAAATAAAAGGTGCCCCTTAGTAACTTTTATGGAATGGACACCGGTATTTGTTACCGGGGGTGCGATTGTTACGCGTGCTGCATTGATTTCAGTAAAGGTTTTCCAGAACACCTGAGCAGCAATCAATAAGGCCAATACACCAAATAAAGGGCGGAATACACTCATGTCGGATAAGTAATGACTAGAAAAAGTACTGCCCAACCAAGCCCCGACTACACTACCCAGCGCCAACAACAAACCAAGCTGAATAACACAGGAAGCACGTTTTATATAAGCAGGAAGAAATACAGTAACCATAGACAACGTCATCATTTGTGCCATTGGCTTTACGGCATTAGGGTCAGAAACCCCGACCAGCGTGATTAAACCGAACGAAGCAAGAATACCTCCGGCAGCTCCGATAACGGAAAATACAACGCCAACCAGTACGCCCCAAAGTAATAAGGAAACAGTGAGATCCATATTAAGAATATCCTTTTCAAGTAAAGCTGCTTTTAAAACGACATTACTGTCCTAATTAAAAGCCTAGTTGCTGCACTTAGAAAAAATATGAAAAAGATACGAAAAAAACACGAAATGACACGATCATGTCG
>CALHAO010000252.1 GCA_937931765.1 uncultured Thiotrichaceae bacterium | reverse complement strand
TGACGGGCAACAGCGACTAACCGCTATTGAGAAATATTGGAAGGATGAATTTCCTGTGCTGGGTTATCGGTGGAGTGAGATAACCGAAGTTGACAGACGGGGATTTAGGCAAACTGGATTCGGTCACAAGCTAGTTAATAGTCTTGATGAGCAGTTCTTGCGTGATACTTATAATCGCCTGAACTTCTCAGGTGTTGCGCATGATGACGCTGAGCGAGCCTAACCGCTCTATGATGATTTATAACTAAAGGGGAGTGACATGAGCGAATACAAAGTTCACCCAAAGCACAAAGGCCGGAATGACGAGAAGTGCCCAAAATGCAGATGCAAAAAAACAGAAAGTACCGGAAACATGATTGAGTACCCGGAGGTATATCAGCAGGAACATTGTATCAATTGCGGGTTCTTGGTGAGCATGGCTGACAATAGTCGTGCTTACGGCTGCTACGAATTTGAGGATTTTGTGATAGAGATTTGACAACCAAAGGGAAAGAAAATGGACGAATGGGATTTAGTAAAAGCGATATGCAAAGCAGTCAATCAGGATGAACTTTCAGATTTGATTAATGACTGTGATTTTGAAGGCAAGGAAAAAGCGCAAAGTGCAGCAGTTAGCCGTTTCCTTGTCACCAAGGCAAATGTTCAACTTAATTCCAGCGCTGCAAAAAAAGTTGCTAACTTCCGCTCGAACGGAGTCAGCGCAGAGTTCAGATTATTCTTGCTCAACGATATTATAGATAAAAATATGATAGCTGCTGAGCAAGAACTAACAACCGAACAGAGTTAATAGAGGATAAGAACATGATAACAACGGATAAAAACATCTGGATTTTTGACTTAGACGGCACTCTCGCAGACTGCACACACAGACTGCATCATATTCAGAGTGAGCCTAAAAACTGGCCTGCGTTCTATGATGCCTGCCTTGGTGATAAGCCGATTGAGGCTACTTGTGCTATCAATGAAGCGCTGAAGTTATACGAATACAGTGGTGGTCAAATCATAATTTTAACCGGCAGATCGGATGCAGTTAGGGATAAAACTATTGGGTGGCTGGAAGATAATTTTATTTTTTTCAATGAGCTGATTATGCGCAGGGCAAACGACTGGCGACCCGATCATGTCATCAAAAAAGAGTGGCTGGACGGGTATGCTGGAAAAGATCAGATTGCCGGTGTTTTTGAAGACCGGGATCAGGTTGTGAAAATGTGGCGCTCTAGCGGCATTCAGTGCTTTCAGGTTGCTAGTGGGGACTTTTGATATGGATAACGGAAAACAAGACATGACAGCAGAACAAAAAGCAATACTCTCAGAATTCCATGATTCTCAGTGGATAGCGACAACCTACTTTGACGTTGATCAGGCGGTTATCATCGACGGGATGATGGCGGAGGGGCTAATAGAGAGGGTTGGTGCTGACCTTTGCTTGACGGATAGCGGGAAAGTAGCCGGTGATTTGGGCAATGATGCGGTGAACACTAAGCAAGCAACAGTAAAAGACCTGAAAGCAGCTATTGAAGACCTGTCCGACGATATGCCGGTTTATGTGCTGAAAGAGGTTGAAGGCAAGTGGGCTAATGCCACTGAGTTTGTCAGGCTGGATTTATCAGAGCACATGGATGCAGGCGGTGATGGTTTGTATTTGGGCGAAGGTTAATTGATAAGAGGAAAGATATGCAGATTTTCGATAAAATGGATGTAAATCTAATACCCCGATGGTCAGACAAGGGCAAGAAAATATCACTGTTTGTGCTGAAAAATAAAAATGGGGAGTAGCGACTAATGCAGCACCAAAAACCAAAGCCAGGGGATCAAAAATTCAGGACAGAATGGAAAATAAAATTAGATATTCTGCCGGAAGTCAAAGACCACTCGCTTTTTAAAAAGCTACGGGATGATATGCTTGAACGGGTATCAGCGCAAGCAACCGAGATACTAAAAAATCCACTGATTGCGGCGCAGCTAGGCTTCATTGATCCAGTGAGAAAAAAGAAGGCGGTGCTTTGCCGGTTGGAGCGCGAACACGGGAGAGCAAAGTTAGCTATGGCCGTTAAGCTATCACAATCAACATCGCATAGTTATCGGCATTGGCTAAAATTCGATAGCGTAGAAATAAGCAAGGAGCTGAAGAAATATGAGTGAGCCAAAAATAGACAACATGGGTGACTATCTGAAAAGCATAAATTTTGATGGCAAGATTATAATTCTCAGGCGATATTATGCAGAAGTTGAAACGAGTTACAGCGGCCACCCCGTTCAATGGGCGCTAGTTCCTGTTGTTCAATTTGATTTTTTCCGGCATGTATCGCATTACCCGATAGCCACAAATGAGGTTTTCAACGAAAGGGTTGACGAAAATGATCAGATAAAAACTGATCACTCTATCCGATAGCACAGAAAAACCAGTCGTGATAAAATAGGTTTTTCTGCTATCAATTAAAAACTATGACTCAAGTAAGCTATGCGCAGAGAGACACGACACACCCATCGCCGCAAAAAATAGAGCGGGGTTTAACATCCCGCTTCCGGCAAATCCAACAGACCGATAAAGAATCACAAAAGGCATCGCGGGCTATCATGCGGAGTCGGGCTATTAACTGGGCAGCGTGGAAATCAGGGGAAAGAAGAGCCATTGCCCGACTAACCGGGCAGATCACAGAGAGCGCCATTAATTCAGCCTGTGGCGACGAATGCGGGACTGTGAGTCATGTTGACGACATGGATGCAGTTATCATAAACAAAGCCGTTGAGCAGCTACCTATGCCGCTTTATCTGGTGATTAACTATAAGTTTCTGCAAGATCAGGAAAATCAGTGGATAGCGGATAAGCTGCATTTTTCCAAGAGGACAGTGAATAACAGGATTGATAATGCGCTAGATATGTTGTGTGAATTAACCCGTTGAATATCCGGTAAAATTGACTTTTGCACGGCAAGTGATAGACTTAGTTTATCCTTCCGATTCCTAACGGGGATTAGAAGAAGTCAAACAAATACCCCCTAGAGCCAGCCATAAACCGCTGGCTTTTTTGCGTCGGTTACTCCCTTTTCCGATGCCTTGCCGGTTTACACCTTTTCCGGCTATTTTTATTCAGGTGCTTATCATGTCAATTCTAGGCGGACTATTCTCCGGCTTGCGTACTATTCGTGGGCGCAACAGAAAAACAGATAAGCCGTCGTGGTACGTTTCACAGGGTGAAGACCCGACCGGATGCGGCCCTGCTTGTGCTGCAATGGCGGTCAAGTGGCGCGGTGGTATCGGTACATTAGGCGATGCTCGATTAATTAAGCCGGTTGGTATTTGGTATTTTTCCAATATCAAGTATTACCTGTCTCGGAAAAATATCGAAGTCAGTAATGATGATCAGTACGACATTTTGCGTAGTCTATCCGAGGAAAGTGCGGCAATCGTTTTAATCCGTGCCGGTGGGTTTATCAATCACTTTGTCTTTGTCACTCGTTCAGGTGCTGATTTGCTGGTATGCGATCCGATGAGCGGCGCACGGCTGCAGCATCCACAAAGATTAATTGATGAGCTGGCGAGTTCGTATGTGGTGGTGG
>CALHAO010000251.1 GCA_937931765.1 uncultured Thiotrichaceae bacterium | reverse complement strand
CAAAAGCAGTTATCAACAGATTTAAATGATTACCCTCTGTTAGACGTTAGGGAAATTAACTTTTCGGCAGATAATGGTGATTAAAGGAGTTTTGGTTGTCAGAAGATAAGCCTTTATTACCTTCACTGTTAGATCGACTGAGTGATGATTCTTTTATTTTGACAGGTATTGATGCTTGTAATGTGGAAATAACCCGGCTTGAAAAGCAGTTGAAAGATGGGGCGGCGGATGTCAGCCCTAAACAAAATCAAAGTTTGATGGGTGAGTTGAAAAAACAAAGAGCCCATGCTGATTATCTTCGTGGTTTTGTAGGTTCATTTGAAAATATCCGGGATTCTGTAAAAAGGGACTTGAATTGGCTAATGAATTGCAGAAGTTTTTATATGGAGGAAAAATCTAGTCTGGGTTATAAAATGACTCCTTTGAATGAAGAAAAGTATCCTTATGTGGCAGCTTCTGTTATCAATTACGGAGTGACCGATTTAACTGGAAGAACAGCCTCAAGTATTGGCAGAAGCCAGCTGGAAAAAATGATGCGTCAAGCTTTGCTTCGATTTGAATCTAGAATTATACCTGAGTCTTTAGATTTGAATGTTGTTGTTGAAGACTCCATGAATGATCATAATGTATTGATGTTTGATATTAATGCTATGTTATGGGCTGAGCCTGCTCCTGTTCATTTGCAAATTCGAACACAATTAGATTTGGAAAGTGGTGATATTAATATTGTGGAGTAACTTTTAATGAATCAGGAAAAGCTGCTCGAATACTATGAAAAAGAGTTGCAGTTTTTGCGTGAAATGGGTTCAGAGTTCGCTGAGCGCTTTCCTGGAACAGCAGCTCAGTTAGACCTGGGAGGATTTAAGTGTGCTGATCCTTATGTTGAGCGTTTGTTGGAGGGGTTTGCATTTTTAACAGCTCGCGTACAGCTTAAGATAGATGCTGAGTACCCACGTTTCACACAGAATTTGATGAATATGGTGTACCCGCATTATTTGTCCCCACTGCCCTCAATGGCTATTGTTAAATTTGAGGCAGATATGGCAGGGAACCTTGGCGAGAGTGGCTTCTGCTTGGAGAAGAAAACCCGCCTGAGAACAGCAGCAGTGAGTGGCCGTAGCCGTTGTGATTTCAGGACAGCACACGAAGTCATGCTTTGGCCGGTTGATGTCAAAAAAGCAGATTACCTGAAGGCAGGAGAAGCTGGTTATTATCTAAATTCATCTGCACAAACCCGTTCAGGTATTCGCCTGAATATTTCTGTGGCTGAGAGTGTGGAGCTAGGGACTCTGGCAATGGATGAACTAGTGTTTTATCTGGACGGTACCGGGGAAACACCTAGCCGGATCTACGAGTTATTATTGGCGCATACTCATACTGTTGTAGTCAGGTCATTGGGGAAGGAGGGTGAAATAAGGCATGAAGTGACCTTGGATAATAATTGTCTTCAACCGGTTGGGTTTAATGATGATGAGTCCATGTTGCCACTGACTGATGTGTCTTTTAAAGGCTATCGCTTATTACAGGAATATTATGCATTTCCAGAGCGCTTCTTGTTTGTTCGACTGTCTGGTTTACAACAGATCATTCAACGGTGCAGCGAAGAAGATGCTGAATTGGAAATAGTAATTCTTTGTAGTCATGACAGTAGCTTTTTAGAAGATTCGCTTAATTCTGATAATTTTGTTCTGCACTGTTCTCCTGCTATTAATTTGTTTCCAAAAAGAGCAGATCGTATTCATGTCTCAAATAAGATCAATGATCACCATGTAATTATTGATCGTACTGCTGTGCAGGATTATGAGATTTATTCTATTGATAAAGTTATCGGTTTTGATGATAGTTTGAAGGAATCTAGGCAATTTTTGCCTTTTTATGAGCGGCGTTCAGCAAAACAGGCATCTGCTACTTCTGATGCTTACTTTACCTGGCGTCGCGATGAAAGCTTGCTACCAGTTAGCTCCAGAAAAAACCTGAATTATGCGGGTAGCGAGGTTTTTCTGTCTCTAGTTGATGCTAAAGCTGCCCCGTGGTCTGCTGATCTGAAACAGTTGGGGGTTGAGGTGATGTGTACTAACCGGGCTTTGCCATTGGAAATTGCAGCTCATAAAGGCCGTGTTAATTTCACGATGGAAGACGCTGCTCCTGTTAATGCAGTGGTTGGGCTGGCAGGCCCTACCAAGCCGGTTAAAGCGTGGGATGAAGGTGAACATGCCTGGCGTTTGGTTAATCATCTTTCGCTTAATTATTTGTCGTTGCTGGATAAAGATGCCAGAGAGGGAGCATCAGCTTTGCGGGAGTTGATGCGTCTGTATAGTCACTCCAGTTCACCTTCGGTGAAAAAACAAATTGATGGTGTTTTGAATGTCTGTAGTAAATCGGTGGTACAACGCATCCCGGGAGCTGGGCCAATTGCGTTTGGCCGTGGAACAGAAATTGAGTTGAATTGCCAGGAAAGTGCTTTTGATGGCATAGGTGTATTTGTATTGGGTAGTGTGCTGGAACAGTTTTTTGCGAAGTATGTGTCGGTGAATAGTTTTACCCAGTTGGTATTAAGTAGTACAGAAAGAGGGGAGCTGATGCGATGGCCAGTCAGAACCGGCACAGCTCCGATACTTTAAAGCTACTGGAGGATGTATTAAATGATGCGCCACGCTGGCGTTATTACGCTGCATTGCGTCAGTTGGAATGTGCTTATGCCGGGCAGCCACGTTTAGGCAAGAGTCGAAGGCCGATTGATGACAAAGTTCGTTTGGGGCAGGAGCCTACCACTATTTTTGCACCTGCAACTATTCATTCTGCTAAACAGGACGACAAAGGTCTTTTGCAGCTTAAAGTGTTGTTTATGGGAATGTTTGGGCCGAACGGCCCACTACCCTTGCACCTGACTGAGTATGCGAGGAACAGGGTTCGGGATGCTAAAGATGAATCTATGGTTCAGTTCATGGATATGTTTCATCATCGTTTGCTGAGCTTGTTCTATCGGGTCTGGGCTGATAAAGAACCAACAGTTCAATATGATAGACCTGAAACAGATCGTTTTCATTGGTATGTAGGTAGTCTGCTGGGTATTGGAACGCCTGAGATGCGTGAGCGCGATGGTTTGGCTGATAATAGCAAGTTACATTTTGCGGGTCATTTTGGTTCTCTACCACACCATGCTGAAGGTCTTAGTTCCATTCTGAAGTCATTTTTTAATGTGCCGCTGCGTATTAAGGAATTTGTCGGGGAGTGGCTGAAAATACCGGATGATAGCTTATGCAAACTGGGCAGTAATGGCGGTTCATTGGGTTTGGAAACAGTACTAGGTGGACATAGCTGGCAGCGGCAATATAAGTTCAGGATTTTGATTGGCCCAATGCCATTAGCCGATTATGAGCAATTATTGCCGGGTGAAGATAAATTGGCTTTAGTTTCTAATGTGTTAAAAAATTACTTGGGTCATGAGATGACCTGTGATGTTAATTTAGTTCTGAAGAAGGATGAGGTGCCTGGAACCGTGTTGGGCCAGTACGGGAAGTTAGGCTGGACAAGCTGGGTAGCAGGTCATAGTGCTGTTCAGGATGCTGATGATTTAATTTTAGATATACGAATTTAACGGACTTTGCCGCGTCAAAGATGGAGAAACGTAATGAGTGATATTAGCCGTACAGCCCTGTTTAAAAAGCTTAATCCTTTGACTTATAAAGCATTAGAGGGGGCTACTGTATTTTGTAAACTGCGTGGAAACCCCTATGTTGAGTTAGTACATTGGTTGCATCAAATGTTACAACTACAGGATTCCGATTTTCATCGGATTATCCGGGCATTTGATTTAAATCCATCACATTTGAGTCGTGACTTCACCGCCGCATTGGATCGATTGCAGCGTGGCTCAACGTCTATTTCAGATTTTTCTGCACATTTAGAAGAGTCTGTAGAGCGAGGGTGGGTTTATGGGACTTTGCTATTTGGCGACAGCCAGGTTCGTTCTGGCTATCTGGTGGTCGGCATATTAAAAACGCCAGGCCTTAAAAATGTATTACTAAGTATTTCAGATCAGTTCGATAAAATCAGTGTTGATCAGCTAGCTAAACAGTTTGCTGAAATGACAGCAGACTCCCCCGAAAATGGTATGGCCGCAACGGATGGGAGTCATTTTGGTGACGCAGGCCCGGGCGATTCAAGTGATGCCTTGGCTCCGGCGCAAATGGGTAAGCAGGAAGCACTGGCTCAATTTACGGTGGACTTGACGGAACAAGCTCTAACAGGAGAGTTAGATCCGATAGTCGGACGTGATAATGAGATTCGTCAGATGATAGATATTCTCATGCGCCGCCGCCAAAATAACCCGATTCTGACTGGTGAAGCAGGGGTGGGTAAAACAGCAGTTGTAGAGGGGTTTGCTCAGCGTATAGCTTCTGGTGATGTACCGCCACCTTTACAAGGGGTATCTGTCCGGACTTTGGATCTTGGCTTGCTACAAGCTGGAGCCAGCATGAAAGGTGAGTTTGAAAATCGCCTAAAACAAGTTATCGAAGAGGTACAGTCTTCTGAAAAGCCGATTATTTTGTTCATTGATGAGGCTCACACATTAATTGGTGCTGGGGGTGCTGCTGGAACCGGTGATGCAGCGAACCTGCTTAAGCCTGCTCTTGCACGAGGTACTTTACGTACTGTTGCTGCGACAACCTGGGCAGAATACAAAAAGTATTTTGAAAAAGATCCTGCGTTAACACGGCGTTTTCAGGTGGTTCAGATTGATGAACCTGATGAAAGCAAAGCTGTTTTGATGTTACGTGGTATGGCTTCAGTCATGGAGCAGCACCATAAGGTGTCGTTGTTAGATGAGGGTCTTGAAGAAGCAGTAAAACTGTCACACCGTTATATTCCGGCGCGGCAATTGCCTGATAAAGCAGTGAGTGTTCTGGATACGGCCTGCGCTCGTGTGGCTGTTAGTTTGCATGCAACGCCCGCAGAACTGGAGGATTGCCAGCGTCGTATTGATAATCTGAATGTGGAAATGGGAATTATTGAGCGTGAAGCTGCCATTGGTTTGGATACCCGCGTGCGCAAAGAATCGGTAGAAGCCTCTTTAGATGAAGAAAAGGAACGTGAACAGCAATTAAGTGTGCGTTGGGCTGAAGAAAAAGAGTTGGTGAATCGTGTGCTTGAACTGCGTCAACAGCTGCGTGGTGATACTGATAAAGTGGAAGGAACTGGTAGCGAGCTTGAGCAAGCGGTTGATGAGGTACTTGAGCAGGAAAGTACACCAGACGAAGCAGATGCTCCTTCAGTCAAAGAGCCTATTGATCGTGATGCATTGCTGACTGAATTAAAGGCGTTACAGGCGCAGTTGGCTGAATTACAGGGAGAGTCACCACTGATATTACCGGCAGTGGATGCTCAGGCAGTTGCGTCAGTGATTGCTGATTGGACAGGTATACCGGTAGGACGCATGGTGCGTAATGAGGTGGCTGCTGTTCTGAATCTTGCGAACCAGCTAAATGAACGTGTGGTTGGACAGCGGCATGCACTAGACATGATTGTTAAACGCATTCAGACATCCCGTGCCAAATTAGATAGCCCGGATAAGCCAATTGGTGTATTTATGCTTTGTGGTTCTTCAGGTGTAGGTAAAACTGAAACGGCATTGGCTCTGGCTGAGTCTTTGTACGGTGGTGAAGATAATATTATCACCATTAATATGAGCGAATTTCAGGAAGCACATTCGGTATCCACACTGAAAGGTTCACCTCCTGGCTATGTCGGCTATGGTGAAGGCGGTATCCTTACCGAAGCAGTACGCCGTAAACCTTATAGTGTTGTATTACTGGATGAAATTGAAAAAGCACATTCAGATGTTCATGAAATTTTCTTTCAGGTGTTCGATAAAGGGTGGATGGAAGATGCAGAAGGACGGCTTATTGATTTTAGGAATACGCTGATCCTACTAACCTCTAATGTAGGCACTGATTTGATCATGGATTTGTGTGCAGATCCTGATCTGATGCCGGAGCCGGATGGTATTGCTGAGGCGTTACGCGAACCTTTATTGAAAGAGTTTCCGGCAGCATTGATTGGTCGTTTGGTGACGATTCCGTATTACCCACTGAGTGATGAAGTGCTTGAACTGATTATTCGCCTGAAGCTGGACAAAATTGTACGTCGGGTTAAGGAAAACCATGAAGTTGAATTGAGCTATGGTGAAGATGTGACTCAACTGGTTGCTGAGCGTTGTAATGATGTAGACAGTGGCGCACGGATAGTGGATTCTATTCTGACAAATACTGTCTTGCCGCATCTTAGTCAGGAGTTTCTTGGTTGCATGCTGGAAGGCAAGCAAATCGCTAAGGTGGATCTCACTGTGTCTGATGGGGAGTTTGCCTACCAATTTCATGAGATTGTCTGAGTATTTTGAATGAGTATTATTTTTCGAATAATTCGTTTTGATAGTACTTCGCCTCCTGTTGACGCTGAATTCAAGTGGGATGTCATGGGTGGAACGATGGGGCGAAGTTCTTCTAACGATTGGGTGTTACCGGACACTAATCGTTATTTGTCCGGGCGGCATGCAATCCTGCGTTGCCAGAATGGGGATTATTATATTACCGACACCAGTACGAACGGAGTATTTATTAATCAGAAGCCCGTTCCATTGGGGCGTGATAATAGCGCTCGGCTGGAAAATGGTGACACCTTGAAAATGGGAGGCTATGTTATGGAGGTGCTGCTTGATTCTGAAAAATCTTCGGGGTCAAAGATGCCACCAGAAACAACCTCTGTGGTAACTCAAGAGGCTGACCACCCTTTTGATATTAAAGATGATTTTCCTAAGCGTCCAACTCCTGGTAAGCGTAAAGTAGAATCTGACGACCCCTTTAGTGACTTTAATAGTTCATTTGATAAAGATGAGCTACCGCAAAAAAAGGATGCACCGCTCCCTTTAGCTGAAGACTTTTGGGATAACTCAGATTCTTCTTCGTTGTCAACTAGTCATGATTCTCAGCTTTCTGATGACCCGTTTTTTTCTGATGGTGATTTCATGGTGGCGGGTACTGATAGTGAGCGAACCCCTGATCGCCGTTCAATAGATGACACTCCACTTGCTGATTTCTATCAGCCACCCGATATTCAAAAGCCGGACAATGGGAAAGCTGACAGTCACATTTCAGAAAAGCCTGGCAAGCTGCCGGATAATGATTTTGGTCTGCTTGAGAGCAAAGTTCAGCCTGGTTTTCCTGATGAAGATGATCCTTTCGACTTTTCCGCTATTGCTGAGCCTTTGAGGAGTAAACAAAGAGACAGCACTATCGAGCCGGAAATTGCTGAAGCAACTAGCCCTGCTCAAGCTATTGATTCAATAATGGTTGACTCCGATTTGGATGATCCTTTTGATTTTTCAGGTATCGGTATTGATACACCGGAACCAAAGAAAACTGAAGCGGTTTACATTGATGATGGCACAAAAATAACTGAAAGAGTTGATTTGACTACTGCTGATCGGCCTGAGCCAGTGCTAGAGCAAGCAGTCATTGCTGAAGCGGCAACAGGGGATGCGGCTCTTATTGGCCAGGGTGGGCGTGTTCTTAGTGTTGACTCGGGAAAGCCTGATGTGCATCAAGAGCTGCCTGCGGGGCAGGATATTCAAAAGCTGTTAGCCGGAATGGGGATCATGGACGAGAGTGCCCGTCGCACTATTGCAGAACATGTTTCGCCAGAAAAGATCGGGCAGCTTTTTCGCATACTGTTACAAGGTAGTATGGATGTACTGAGAACCCGTACTGAAATTAAAAGTGAAATGCGCATGGATGTTACAACGATCCGGCCTATTCAAAATAACCCAGTTAAATTTTCGGTGAATGTTGATGATGCTCTGCTGAAGTTGCTGATGCCACAGGGAGCATCGTTTATGAAGCCTGAGCTGGCGCTGGCAGAAGCCTTTGATGATATAAAAGCCCATCAGGTGGCAGTTATTGCGGGGGTTCAGGCCTCGTTGAAGCTTGTCATGAAACGCTTTGATCCGGATAAACTGGTTGAGCGTTTACAAAAACAAAATCGGATCTTGGCAAATATACCTATTCAACGGCAAGCCCGTCTATGGGGCTTGTTTGAAGAGTTATATTCAACGATTGAAGAAGAGGCGGCTGATGATTTTCAGCGTTTATTCGGCCTTGAATTTTCCCGGGCTTATGAAAAGCAAATCGAGCAACTTGAAATGATGCGCAGGGATTAACAGATGTTTAACTGGCCTGAAATGGGATTAAAAGTGTATGGATAAGAATCGTGTAGTCTGGCAGGAGGGTTTATTCCTTCGGCCTCAGCATTTTCAGCAACACGAAAGGTATGTGCAGGATCTGGTGCAAAGCCGTGTTGATGTGGTGCGTCCTTATTCCTGGGGTTTTAGTGAGCTGACTGTCGATTCTCAATTACTGGCCTTAGGTAAAATAGCCATTATTTCTTGCAAGGGCGTTATGCCGGATGGCACGTCCTTTGAGGTGCCTGATAACTGTGCTGCGCCAGAACCCTACGAAGTACCGGATGGCATGAAAAGTAGTCAGATTTTTCTGGGGCTACCATTATATCAGTCCGGAGGGCAGGAAGTAACCGATGCTGAAGAACGTCAACCCTTAGCACGTTATCGAATACGTGAGGCTAATGTTAAGGATTTACATACCAGCGAAATAGATAGTCGGGCAGATTTACAGTTGGGTGAGCTGCGTTTGCAGATTTTATCTGAATCAGATAACACTAAGCCGTTTAGTTTGTTACCGTTGGTTTATGTTGAGGAAAAAGACTCTGATCAAGTTATTACACTGAAAAAAAATTATATCCCTAGCGTAGTGTATACCTATGCGCATAATCGTTTACATGGGTTCATCAAAGAAATCCAAGGACTATTGGGGCATCGGGGGGAAACAATAGCTTCCCGGTTGGCGGCTCCTGGCTCGGGTGGAATTTCAGAGATCACTGATTTCCTGATGTTGCAACTGATTAACCGTTATGAGCCATTGTTCAGGCATTTTGAAGTCCTGAAATTTTTGCACCCTGAAAGTTTTTATCGGCTGGCTGTTGAAATTGCTGGGGAATTAGCGACGTTTACCCGCTCAGAGCGTAGGCCAGTGATCTTCCCTGATTATCAGCACCATAACTTGGAAGTGTCATTTCAGCCAGTAATGGATGAAATTCGTCGCGCATTTAATACAGTATTGGAGCAGCGGGCGAGTCAGATAGAAATTATTGAACATCGTCACAGTGTGTGGGTCGCCAAATTTGCTGATAAGACTTTATTAGGGTCAGCTGTTTTTGTATTGGCCGCTAAAGCACAGATTTCCACCGAAAAACTACGTGGTGGATTTCCAAATAAGACAACTATTGCTACGGTTGAGCGGATACGGGATTTAGTTAATGCACATATACCAGGAATCGAAATTTCGGCTCTTCCAGTAGTGCCACGGCAGATTCCTTATCACTCAGGCTTTGCCTATTTTGAAGTAAATACCCGTAATGAATTGTGGAAGCAGTTGGAGACTTCAGGGGGGCTGGCAGTCCATATAGGTACCGAACTTCCTGAGCTTGAGCTTGAGCTGTGGGCAATCAGAGAATAACAATGAGGATGATCAATGAATCAGAATGATGACCCGTTCTTTGCGTCTGGTGGTGACCGGACCATAATCAGACCTGTTCCCGGGGGAAGAGCGCAGGACTTACGCCGCCAACAAGATGCTGTGTTCAGCGACCCTGCTGGAACCACCGTGCCATTAGGAAGGCTCAGTAAACTTAATCCTTTGGATAATGCTGCATCCTCAATTTTAGCACTGATTGCCAATCTGTATAACAGCCCTTCTCATCCAGCACCGGATCAATTGAAAAAACAGCTAATTCAGGAAATTAAAGCTTTTGAGTCTAGTGCTGCACAGGCAGATATTGATCAGGAAACGATAAGTAAGGCCCGTTATGCTTTGTGCACCACTATTGATGAAGCCATTTTCAATACTCCTTGGGGACGTCAAAGTGGTTGGGCGGAGCATAGTTTGCTCAGTATTTTCCACAATGAAGTCGCTGGTGGGAAGCGGTTTTTCGAGATGCTTCAGGAGCTTGGCCAAAATCCTTCACGTCACCTGCACCTCCTTGAATTAATGTATGTTTGTCTGGCTGTAGGTTTTCAAGGTCGATACCGGCTTGACAATAACGGCAAGGAGAAGCTAGCACAAATTCGTAGTTGGTTGGCCAATCTTATTAAGCAGAATAAGGGTAGTGCTGAGCGCCTGCTTTCACCCCATTGGAAGGGCGTGGAGGTGAATAAGCCTGGTTTGATGCGAATGATTCCAGCATGGGTATTTTTTGCTGCTGCTGCCGGTTTAGTATTGCTGTTGTTTATGGGGTTATTGTTCTCCCTGGGGTCTAAAACCAATCCGGTGTATGCCGGGGTGCAAGCGCTGGATATGGATGTGAAGGTTGTGCTGCCAAAGGCGGTGGAACCTCCACCCTCTTTGGATAGGGCTGCTTTTTTACGGCAGTGGATGGCACCAGAGATTGAAGAAGGCCTGGTTAAAATTCATGGTGATGGGAAGATAGAAATCAGAGGTGATAAAGGGCTGTTTGCATCTGGTAGTGATGCTTTATTGGATCACCGTGTGGTATTGGTTCAGAAAATAGCTGATGCACTGGCCTCCGCTGAGTTTGATCATTCGCGTTACCTCGTGTTGGGGCACACCGATAATATACCCATCCGTACCCCTGTACGTTTTGCCAATAACTGGGAATTATCCCAGGCAAGGGCAGAGACTGTAAAAAGTATTATATTAGCGAAACAAACTGAAATTGTATTGCGCACGGATGGAAAAGCAGACAGTGATCCAATCGATAATAATGATAGCAAAGCATCACGCGCCAGAAATCGGCGGGTCGATATTGTTCTGGACTAGGAACGGCGAATATGAAAAAAGTGTTTGGAATTTTTAAGCAGAAGTGGTTTTTGACCCTGATTGGTATTATTGCCATTTCCCTGATTATTTTCTTTTTGGGTGATGTGCTAAGGATTGGTAATTTCCGTCCTTTTGGTAGTATTCAAAGTCGCTATATTGCCATTGGCAGCCTTACTGGCGGTTATATTCTTTACTATGCCTGGTACTGGTTTAAAGGCCGTAAGAAAAACCAACAAATGGTCAATACACTGGTGGCGAATGCCAGTGCCTCTTCGGATGAGGATGCTTCAAAAGAAGAAGTTCAGGTATTGTCTGATAAATTACAAGATGCATTGCAGACATTAGGCACGATTCAGAAAAAGAACGGTGGCAAACAAAACCTGTATCAATTGCCTTGGTTTGTCATCATTGGCCCGCCGGGTGCAGGTAAGACGACCTTATTGGCTAACTCCGATCTAAATTTTCCACTATCCGAAAAATACGGTAAGGATGCTGTGCGTGGCGTGGGAGGAACCCGAAATTGTGATTGGTGGTTTACTGATGAAGCTATTTTGCTGGATACAGCTGGACGATTTGCTACACAGGACAGTAACGAAGCAGTAGACAAGGCTGCATGGCAGGGTTTTTTAGATTTGTTGCGTAAGAACCGTGCGCACCAGCCGGTGAACGGCATTATTATTGCGGTTAGTATTGCCGATATTCTTCAGCTAAGTGCGGAACAGCAGGAAGCATACGCCTTAACTATTCGTAAGCGGGTTCAGGAGCTACATGAGCACTTAGGTATTCGTTTCCCGGTTTATATGATTTTCACTAAATGTGATTTGTTATCTGGATTTTCCGAATTTTATGATGACATAGATAGCGAAGGCCGGAATCAGGTCTGGGGAATGACTTTTCCTTTGGAGGAAGGAGAACAAAGCCCTGTCGGTTTATTTGATGCTGAATTTGGCCTGCTTGAAGAAAGAATTTACCAGCAGTTGGTTGATAAGCTGGAGAAGGAGCGTTCTTTAGAGCGCCGCCAGGCATTGTACTTGTTTCCTCAACAATTCAGTTCCCTGCAAGAAACTTTATCGGGCTTCCTGGATAAGCTTTATCACGCCTCTCGTTATAATGAGACAGCAATGCTTCGTGGTATTTATTTCACCAGTGCGACCCAGGAAGGCACACCTATTGACCGCATTATGTCTTCTTTGGCCAGTAACTACGGTGTCTCGCCACAGCAAACAGGCCGCTTCTCTGATAAAGGGAAGAGTTTTTTCATTAACAACTTACTCCAAAATGTTATTTTCACTGAATCGGGTTTAGCTGGAACTAACCTGAAGCTAAAAAGAAAATTACAGTGGTTACAAACAGCATTAGCTGCAGTAGCTGTGTTATTAGCTGTAGGTGTCTCAAGTCTGTTACTGATCAGTTATTTTAACAATAGTGCCTATGTTGCTGGCTATGAGGAAAAAGTAGCGCGTATTGACGAACGTATTGCAGCACTTCCTGATGAGAACGAAAATTTGCAGCCTTATTTGAAGGTTTTAGAAGATGTCCGGCAACTTAGTTTCAGTTATGTTGACGAGCCAGTGGATATACCCTTGATGTCCAGATTAGGTTTGAGTCAAGCGGCAGCGCTTGGGAGTAAGATGGACAGCAAGTATGAGGATTTATTATTAAAAACCATCCGTCCTTATGCCAAAAGTCTGTTGGAAGAGAACATTCGCCAAAATATGGGTGAGAACCCGGAGAGTATTTTTGGAGCACTGAAGACTTATCTGTTTCTGGGCGGGGAGGTTCCAGAGGGAAAAATTGTTTCGGTAAAAGGCATTGATTGGAATAATAATGCGGAAACGGGTGATGGTTATGATCGTGCTGTTGATCGTCATTTTAATAACTTAGTCAGAAAGCCTGACAAGTATATTAAGCTTGATAAACAATTGGTAACTGATGCACGTATAGCTTTGGAAAAAATTGATCCTTCAAAACTAGCCTATGTAAGCTACAGAGATTCTATAGTTGAAGAGGCTAGTCAGTACAACTTTGATGTTTTACAGAAAGATGACTTGGATCAGATCAGTAAAAGTTTTGTCCGTAAAAGTAGTTTGCCTTGGTCTGATGGTATTCCGGGTATTTTTACAAAAAAAGGTTATGAAAATGTTTATTTGCCTGGGCAAGTTGGAGCAGCAAAAAGCTTATCCGAAGATGCCTGGGTTCTCGGTAATAACCGTAGTTTAAGTAACGTTGATAATGCAAATAAGTTAATCTTTGATCATTATCAGGAAGAGTATGTACAACGGTGGTCAGCTTTTCTGGAGGATATTGAAGCTCAACCTATTAATTCCCGGGAAGAAGCCAAACAAGTTTATTTGTCTTTGACAGCTAATGGGGGGAATCTGTTATTTCGGTTGATACAGGAAGTTAAAAATGAAACCCAGTTCAGCGAGGAAGAGAAGGAAGGCGAAGATGAGTCAGTAAAAATAGAGCTACCTGTTCCGAAAAAAGTTGAACGGTATTTTTCAAGATTTTCGGATTGGGATGAGGAGAGTGAGTTCCAAAAAATTAGCCAACTGTTCGATGAGATTTATAAGTATTTTAGTCAGGATAATATCTTTGAGAAGGTTAAAGATAATGAACTGAAAAATGTCCTGGATAGCCTTGGGGGAGAGGCTGAGAAGCTTCCTGGCTCTTTGGGGGAAATGGTGAGAAGTCTGGTAGAACCCAGTGAGAAGATGGTTACTGGTGTGCTAAAAAATAAAGAGGTTGAATTGTTTCAATTAGCTTTGCAAGAGCAGGTTGGTGATTTTTGTAATACAAAAATAGTTGGCCGTTTCCCACTAAAAAAAAACACAAAAAAAATTGTCGCATTGGCCGATTTCACAAAGTTCTTTCAGTCCGGAGGTATTCTTGATGCATTCGAGCAGCAATATTTAAAAGATGTGACACTTGATAGTACTGTGGTGTCTAACGTTCGTAAAAGCTTTGAAGCGGGAAAGCGTATTAGGGACAAGTTTTTTTCAACAGGAGCTTTCCAAATTACTTATGGTTTGCAGTTAATTAGTGTGCATCCAAATATTGCAGCGATAGAATTATCTATTGGTGCAGGTAGTGGCCGGTTTGAAGTAGGAAAAATTAATAAGCGGATATTTAACTGGCCCTCATCTGAACTGGTGACAGCGATTATTGAGCTAAAAGAACCACCCCTTGATAAATTTGAGGCGGCCATTTACCAAGGGGATGCCTGGGGTATTTTTAAGTTGATTGAAAATGATCAATTACCATTGAAAAATTTTAGCGGCACAGTTTTTCGGGTTTTTTCACCAACTCCCAGCCATTTTAAATTCGTCGAAACCGAACTGAGGAAATTCAAATGTCCGGTACTTTAGAGGCAGCGGGTTCTGAAAGCTATCAGGGCTACTTTGGAAAGGTTCCTGTACGAGGTGATTTTGTTGGTAAGGGTTTACCTCGTAGTTTTCGTGAGCCATGGGATATTTGGTTACAAAGTGTTATTGATGTGACTAAAAAAAACCTCAAGACTGATTGGGATCAATTTTACCTGACTTGTCCAGCATATCGGTTTGCTCTTTCTCCGGGAGTATGCGGTAAAGAAAGTTGGATCGGTGTAATGATCCCCAGTGTTGATCAAGTTGGGCGCTATTACCCAATGGTATTAGCCCGTTCTTTAGT
Source organism: uncultured Thiotrichaceae bacterium (assembly GCA_937931765.1). Taxonomy (GTDB): domain Bacteria; phylum Pseudomonadota; class Gammaproteobacteria; order Thiotrichales; family Thiotrichaceae; genus Thiolinea. The sequence goes on along the minus strand of CALHAO010000251.1, from coordinate 2,988 downwards.
TAATAACGCTGATCCGTTTTCAGCCATTTCTGACAATGAGCAGTGGTTCCAGGATGCGGAGTCCTTAGTGCTTTCTTGCCTGAGTGATGATTTTTCTTTGGGTGTGTTTGATGCTCAGGTAAATAAATTAGAATCGAAGCAACTGAGCTTTGCACAGGAGGATTCCACCAGTGTGCAACGTGTTATTCAGGCGCACCCAAAATCAGCCTGGAGAATGACTGCCAGTAACTTAAATCAACCACAGCTTTATTCTTCATTAGTACATTCAGTTTTGCAAAAATACTGCCTGTCTTATTCTGTCTGGTGGACGGCAGGATCAGATATAGTTTTGCCATCAATGATCGTGGGGCAGGGTCTTCCACCTTTGAGTGGAGTTAGTGCTTTGCTTGATGGCAACTGGGATCAATGGGGTTGGAAGGATAGTCGGCTGGCTGACTATTTTGTTTCTGAATAAGGATAATATTGTGCCCGAAAAATCTGTGCAGCAACACGCTATAGTCTCACATGGATCAAGTCATCAGGGAAAGGTTCGTGATCATAATGAAGATGCTTTTCTTGATTTGAGTTCTGAGCAGCTTTGGGTCGTCGCAGATGGTGCCGGAGGGCATGAAAAAGGAGAGGTGGCCAGTCAGTTGATCATTGACAGCCTCAGCAAATTTATCAGAAGTGATGATTTGACCTCTAATGTCGACTGGATTGTTAATGAATTAAGGTCAGTTAATCAGAAATTAATCCGTATGCGAGATAACTTGCCGAAAGGCGGTTTGATCGGTAGCACAGTTTGTGTATTGTTTTTGCATGAGGGGCATGTTGTTTGTCTTTGGTCAGGCGATAGCCGAATTTATCTGTACCGTAATCGAAAGTTACATTTATTATCGAGAGATCACAATCGTATAGATGAGTTCTTACGGGCGGGTTTTAGTGAAGACGAGTTGAATGGCTATTCAATAGCTCAGCAATTAACACAGGCTGTTGGTGCCAGTAGCACATTGGGTGTTGATGTGCAGCTGTATGAGTTTATAGAAGAAGATAGGTTTTTAATTTGCTCAGATGGTTTGACGGGTGAATTGAGCCACGAGGAGATATCTGGGGTTTTCGATAGACAGTCTGAGGTTGAGCTGACTGTGAACGAGTTGATTTCTTTAGTTCTTAAGACAAGAGCCGGAGACAACGTAACCGCAGTTGTTATCAATGCCCCTATATCAGAATAACTGCTGTGGTAATCATTTTTAATCGGGATAAATATTACTGAATTGCCTATACTTAACATGCTGGTTTTCTGAGCTTTATAGGAAGCTAGAGTTTATTATGTTTCGCCTAAGGGGAGAAAATACCATCATGAAGTCTATTAAAAAATTACCACTAAGTTTAGTTGTTGCAACCACACTATTTGTTGGGTGTAGCGGCGATGTGAAAACAGTTGATTTGTCAACTATTGAAGGTGCCAATATCGATCAGTTATATATTGTTGATTGCTTGTTGCCTAATAGTGTCCGGACGCTGGGAACGAAATTATCATACTTGGCTCCAAGGCGGGTAATAAAAACCAGTGGGTCGGCGTGTGGTATACGGGGAGGAGAATATGTCTCTCATGACAGGGCAAACTATCAGACGGCTTTGAAAATATGGTTGCCTCTTGCTCAGGGTGGTGACCCGAAAGCACAATCCTACGTCGGTGAAATTTATGAAAAAGGCCTTGGTACTCAACCAAACTACCAACAAGCAGCCAATTGGTATCAACAGGCGGCTAATCAGGGTTATGCGCGGGCAAAAATGAGCTTGGGATCTTTGTATGAGCGGGGCTTGGGGGTTCCTAGAAGTGCTCCAAAAGCATTAAACTTATACCGTGACGCATCAGGGTTGGGTGATAGGCAGGTCGAATTTGTGACCGCAGCTGTCCGGAATCAAAGGGCAGCACAAACGCGACAGTTGGCTCAAAGTCAGCAGGAAGCACAAGCTGCACAACAATATGCCCGTAAGTTACAAAATGATGTTCAACAATTGCAAGCTGAAAAAACCAGATTAGAAAATGCTCCCCCGAAAATAGTTACTAAAAATGTATTGGTTAATGATCCCCAGCAACAAAAAGTGATCCAACAATTGAATCGCGAGGTAGCTCAGCTACGAACTCAGACGCAAAGAACTCAGCAAAAGATAGTCCAGGTTGAAAAGATAGTTCGAGTTCCTGTTCAAAATAATAACAATAATGCTCAAAATGCAACTTTGCGTGCTCAAAATGTACAGCTTAAAAGGCAGTTGGATAAGCAAAAAGCTGATCTGGCCAAAAAACAAGCTGAGCTGCGGTCTCGTCAGAAAGTTGTTACCCGTGCACCCGCTTCGAAGGCTGAGCAGAAACAGCAAATTGTTGCCATTGAAAAAAAGATTGAGACTAAAGAGAAAGAGATAAAGCAGCAGGAAAAGAAGGTTTCTACGCTTGCTTTGCGTTCAGGTGGTGAGGATTCCAAAAAAACCTCTAATCTACGTGGAGTGAATTTTGGTAAATACTACGCTGTTGTGATTGGAAATAATAATTATGCCGATAACTCGAACTTAAAAACAGCAGTCAATGATGCTCAAACAGTCGCTTCTGTTTTAAAAAGTCAGTATGGTTTTAGAACAATTGTATTATCTAATGCCTCCAAGGGAAAAATGCTGGCAGCTATGGAAAGCTTGAGGAAGCGCCTGACTCCTAAAGATAATTTGGTTATTTACTATGCAGGGCATGGCCAGCTAAATGGAGGAAGAGGGTTCTGGCTACCTTCTGATGCTAAAAAGGGTGATCAGAAGTCTTGGATTTCTAATGAACAGATGACTAACTTTATTGATGCAATGGATGCAAAGCATGTTTTAGTGGTTGCTGATTCGTGTTATTCAGGTACTTTATCTCAAAAGTCTATCCCGACACCTGTGTTGGGTTCCGGAAAGGATCGGGCTTGGTTTGATGCAGTGGCCAGTACAAAAGTGCGTGTTGCTATGTCATCTGGTGGT
>CALHAO010000250.1 GCA_937931765.1 uncultured Thiotrichaceae bacterium | reverse complement strand
GGGGATATATGGATTGTATCAAACTCGGGGAAATGCGATATTGAGTTAGGTGATAACTTCAAAGATCGTTTTGCTTTTGTTGATACTCAGGGTGTTTGCCGGATGTTACAAAATGTACCGGAGGTTTTTCGTGAGGGCCATAGTTCTGATGTTGAAATCGACATCGCAGAGTTATCGACAACAACTTCAGTGACCTTTAATGATGTAGAGCCTTTATTAGAAAATCCACAGCGTGCGTTACCTTACCGGGGTCTGGCTCTTGGCCAGGGGAATGTGCCTATTGGTAGTGGACAAGCGGATTCGGTATCCCGGTCAAATCCGGTGATTGAAACTGCAAGCAATGGAGTCGTCAGCTCACCCAATGGCTTAGTGACTGAATTTTCCCAGAATATTGGTGGTTATCAGCTGAGTTGGGGACGTTGGAACGAATATGTATTAAGCCCCGAGCTGGATGGATTGCCAAGCCCTGTTGATGATGCCAACGGCCTGGTTTGGTCAACTTATCAACCTTCTGATGCTAGTGTGGTTGCCAGTCGTATTGGGGAAGTGCGTTATGGTAATATGGTAAGTGGTTTGGCTCAAAGTAATATGGGTGCTGTTAGTAATGTTAACGTACAAATGGATGTTGATTTTGGTGATGGTGGTATAACAAATGGTGCATTATCGGCCCGTGTCCCTGATCATACATGGGTTGCTGTATTTGACGGGCAAGTCAACGATGGACAGTTAAATCTGGAATATAATGGTGGTGCATTAGTGAATGCCCAAACAGGGATTTTTACCGATGCAAGTGGTCAGATTGTGGGTGATTTTATAGGTGATGCAGCGGACGCCATCACCGGTGGATTTAGTATGACGGATGATGTGAATAATAATCAGATTGAAGGTACTTTTTTGGTTGGACAGGAATAAGGGAAGAGTAGAGACTTTCCGTCTGTTGATTTAGAGCTGCTGAGGTGTTTTTCAATCATGGAAGCAGATAATGAAAATAAAGTTGTTTGGCGTAAGGGGATCAATTGCGAGCCCTGGTACGGAAACTATCGGTTATGGTGGTAATACGGCTTGTGTTTATGTAGAGGGGGTCGAATCTCACCTGATTTTTGATGCAGGAACCGGGATTCGTTTATTGGGAGAAGAAATTCTTCAGGACACGCTCCCTGTCTATCTATTTTTCAGCCACTACCATTGGGATCATATTCAGGGCTTTCCCTTTTTTAAGCCCGCTTATCAACAGGATCGTAAGCTTTATTTACTGTCGGATCATCTTCCTGAAAGCCCTAAATCCATTCTGGAACAGATGGCTGATCCGCATTTTCCTGTGCCTGTCGAGAATCTGAAAGCTGAAGTGCGGGTATTGCCCATTGAACAAGGGCGTATAGACATTGGGGAGTTGAAAGTATCGACATTTGCTGCTAATCACCCCGGTGGCTGCTGTGCTTATCGTATTGATTCACCGCATGGCAGCTTTGCTTATGTGACTGATAATGAGCTATTTCCGCCGCAGCAGCCCACCAGTACCTACGAGCAATGGTCAGCCTTTTTAAAGGACGTGGATATATTGCTGCATGACGCGATGTATTTACAGGAGGAGCAGGAAGGCATTCACGGTTGGGGCCATTCGCTGATCCCTCAGGTATTACAATTGGCCGTTGATGCTCAGGCAAAACATGTCATTCTGTTCCACCATGACCCTTCCCGTACTGATACGCAACTTGATCAGATTGCTCAGCAGAGTCGGGAATGGATGAAGGAACAGGAAGGCTTTCACTCGCAGGTTTTTCTGGCCAGAGAAGGTGATTGTTATGAGCTGGACACCGGAATATTGGAGTATTCACCAGCTTAATTGAAGGGCATCATTTTCATCGGGCCTGACATGGTATCAACATCTTTTACCATTGCACCTACCTGACTGTTCATAATGCCCAATTGATAATTAATTTGGCCGGTATCCTGCTGAAGTTTGTACATAGTATTGTACATGCCTCCCATGTAACCATTGATGCCCAGAATATGTGTGTTTAGCTCATTAACAGAGCTGGCCATAGCTGGGAGCGAGGTCATGTCTTCACGCATGCCAGCCATATTAGTATTCATAGTGTTTACGGACTCAGCCATTTGTTGCACGCTTTGCGTCATGGAAGAAAAATTACTGTCGATATTATTTAGCCTGCCAGATAGGGTGACGACGCTATCGGTCATATTACCGATACGCGTTGATAAGGTGTAAACCAGAAAAAACAGGACGGCATTTATGACTAACATACCTAATACACCGACGCGGATGATTTGAGTTGTGCGGCGGGCAATGCGCAAGCTAAGCTCGCCGCGTTCATGCATCGCCTGATTGAAAGCCGTCATTGTCTCACGGTTATCGTGCACCACTTGTGCAAGCGCACTTAGCGTGTCTGGTATTTCTGAATTATCGGGTGTCTGTTGCTGAGCCATTGATCACTGTTCCACTATAAATGCACATCATAATATTATAATTAATACTCTGACACTAACTCATAAGGCCACTCCCTGATGCCGTTTTGTAATGATATGGCCTGAAAACTATTCTGGTGTAATAACATAGCTGCTACCGCACTACGTTTACCCGAATGACAGCAGGTAATGTATTTCTGCTCAGGCTTCAGCTCCTGTAAACGGTTCCGCAATTCCGGCAGTGGGATTAACTGAACGCCTGGAATATGCTCATCGTCATATTCTTCCTCATAACGCACATCCAGAATCTGATGATCCTCCGCTGCGAGTTTTTGAACGGTGGCTGCTTCAACTTCTTCAATACTGGCCTGAGAAATAAGTGCTTGGAAATCTGCACTGGCAAGGCGTAATAGCGTGCCTGCGCTGGTCATTTTCACCGTGGCATTGCGGGTTCCACCAGTAACTAATGCTTCTTCACCAAAATGATGACCTGCCTGTAATTCAGCTACCTTCTGCTGTGCACTGTCATACAAACCCTGCTGCCAGACTTCTGCTGTGCCTGCCTGAATGATGTAGAAGTAATCCCCTTTGTCGCCCTGATCCATCACAATGTCATCTACCTCAACAGGCAGGGTATCCATGCGTTTAAAAGCCTGGGAGATATTCTCTATCGGCAGACTGTAGAAAACTTTGGGGTTTTTCAGTAAGGCGAGTAATTGATCAAGCTCTTGCTCATGTTGCGCCAGATTTTCACGCATGACTTCCCAGGATAACAGGAAGTCCATTTTTTCACGGTCAGCTTCAACGGCTTGATTTTCCGATTGGCTATGGCGTAAGTGAGCAAAGGTTTTCTCACCACCAGACAGCAGGCTGGAGCGATAGCCCAGATTATGTAACAAGCGCACCGCATTATAAGCACGTGCTCCAACCGCACAGGACACATGGATATCCCGGTCTTTGGGTAATTCATCCTGGCGTTCACGTAGTTGATCCAATGGAATATGAATAGCGTCCGGCAAAGCACGTGCTGCGACTTCGTCAGCTTCGCGTACATCCAGTACTACCGCCTGATTTGTGCCCATAGCTTCCCAGTGGGTGATGGTCAGATCGCCACGCATTTCATTGGCGGCAATCATGCCGATCACATTCACCGGATCTTTGGCTGCACCATATTGTGGCGCGTAACACAGTTCGGCTTCTTCCAGGTCGAACACCGTCGCCTTCATCTGAATGGCCATAGCAATGACATCAATACGTCGGTCAACACCTGCTTCACCCACTGCCTGAGCGCCCAGGATTCGCCCGTCATTTTTATCGAACAGTAGTTTAGTGAATATTGGTTTTGCGCCGGGGTAATAGCCGACATGATTATTCGGGTGGGCATAGACAGCGCTGTATTCAATGTGATCTTGCTGCTGTAAAACCTTTTCATTGAGGCCGGTTGCCGCAGCGGTTAGCTTAAATAACCCACAAATTGCTGTGCCTTGTACGCCCCGGAAGAAGCGCCCGCGTCCGGCAATCATATCGGCGACAATACGGCCCTGACGGTTGGCCGGGCCTGCTAGTGGCAGGGCTGTTTTTGTGCCTGATACCACATTCCGTACTTCAATACAGTCACCAATGGCATAGATATGCGGGTCGCTGCTGCGTAAATTCCGGTTAACAACAATGTGACCTCTGGGGCCAAGATCCAGTTCTGCTGAGTGTGCCAGGCCATTTTCCGGGGCAACACCAATGGAGAGAATAACCAGTTCAGCAGTTAATGCTTTGCCGCTTTCCGTTTTCACCTGAAGGTGATTATCATCATGCTCAAAGGCCGTTACAGTTTCACCGAGATACATGGCGACACCGCGTTGTTGCAGGTTGTTACGCAGTGGTATGGTCATTTCAGGGTCGAGCGGCGGAAGGATCTGGCTATCACGTTCAACTAAGGTGGTATGAATGCCCAGATGCACCAGATTTTCTACCATTTCCAAGCCAATGAAGCCACCGCCGACCACCACCGCACGTTTAACCTGATGTTGCTGAATCCAGTTTTTTATCTGTAGGCTATCCGGCACATTTCTTAGTGAGAATATGCCTGCCTCATCAATACCCGGTAGTGGTGGGCGAATGGGTTTTGCTCCTGGTGCTAGTACCAGTGTGTCATAGTTTTCTGTGTATTCTGAGCCATCAGTATGATTGGTGACAGTGATGGTTTTAGCTTGAGGGTCAATCGTGGTGACTTCAGCATGCACTCGGGCATCGATGCGGAAACGTTCACGGAACATATCGACATTCGCCAGAAACAGAGATTGTTCTTCTTCTATAACGCCGCCGATAAAATAGGGGAGGCCGCAATTGGCAAAGGAAACATGTGGCCCACGTTCCAATAAGATAATATCAATCTCTTCACTGTGTCTGCGTAAACGGGTTGCACAGGAAGCACCACCGGCAACACCACCAATAATAATTACTTTTTTATTAGCCACTGAGGTCTCCTTATATTATAAAATATAAACAAGTGTAGGCTAGAATAAGCAGTTATAGAAAATAAATTGAATTAGGCGGTCTGCTATTTGTAGTGATGAGAAAATTTACGTTGATTATTATTAGAAATATAGTTTTTATTGAAAAGTAATTTCTATTTTTACGCGTGTTTATTCAGCTCTTCTGTCGTATGAACCAGGCGTTGCCCCAGTTGACGTACCAATTGATAAGCAAAGTTTGCATCCTGGTGGGCGATTTCGCTGAATGCTTCCCGGCTTATTTGTAAGGTGACGGTCTCTTTTTTAGCACGGATACTGGCTGTACGTTTTGTTGAGCAAATGAGCGCCAGTTCACCGACAAATTTATTTTTATCCAGGATGGTTAGAATTTCTTCGCCATCGGGCGTGTCTATAAATACTTCTACCTGCCCACTTAGAATAATGTGGGCTGTCTCACCTTCTTCGCCTTGCTGCATGAGCATTTCACCGGGCGAGTAGTGAGTGCGTTGACTGGTAAAGGCGAGCAATTTCAATTGTGAATTATCTAAACTCGAAAATAGTGGCAGTGCCTGTAAAGCCCTGACTTCATTAATCAGGGTATTGTCAGATTTCGTATTAGCCTCTGGCTCTAAAGTAGCATCAGCGTTATCAATGGGTTTAGCTGTTTTATCTGAGGTTTTAATAGGTTTGATTCGTCCTGATTCAAGTACCAAAGTTTGGTCGAAATGTATGCCCGCTGGCATGACCGAGTCTGTTAGCCATATCTGCGTCGTTTCGGGCAGGAGTTGGCGAATATTGCGGGTGATTTGTTCTTTTTGCTCCACTGCGAGCAGGCTCATTGGTTCATTAGCGATTAAAATATCTGGTTGTTTTAGCAGCGTTCTGGCGACTGAGAGTTTTTGTTTTTGGGTGCCTGACAGGCGGCTGCCGTTGATACCTGCATCAGAACCTAAGGCAATTTGAATAATGGGACGGCGTATATTTAATTCTGTCACTAAGTCTTTAATGACGGCATAAACATGCTTTTTAGCACCAGAGCGTTCTTCTGCGATGCGTCCAAACAGAATATTATCTAAAATACTGAGGCCAGGGTTGTATTTAGTGGTGTCATAAGGATTAACTGCACCATTCGCGGCAAAAATTTCCGGATGAGACCGACGCAGGCTTTTGCGTAACTGAATCAGTTTTTGCTGTAGCGGACGATCAATTAACCCCAGGCGGTGTTGTTCGACAGTGAGTTGAAAGGTGATGCCTAGCAATAGCTGATAGTCTTCGGGTGGTAGTGGTTTGGATTTTTTTTGTTGGCTACCTTGCTGCTGTGCACGTTGTACTATGTTGCGAATAACAGGTAATTTATCGCTATCAATAAAGCGGTATTGATCAAAAATAGGGTGGCCTTCAGGTATGCCACTGAATAAATCCAGCATCAGTTCTGCAGCATGCAGCCCGATCTCAAAAAAGGTTTCTGTCAGCTGGTGACTCTCCAGTAATTCAAGTATCAGCGGGTGATGGGCAAGGTTGTCAGCCGAAAAACTGTCATCGACTGGCTGACCACACAGAATGTTAGTCGCTACAGAGGTATAGGTGTTGTACTGGTTGAAATTATAACCTTGCACCATATCATCCAGACCCTGCTCCGCTAGTTTTTCATGGACTTTACTGCGGGCTATTAACACCTGGCTGGTTACTTCAGAGTGGGTCTCCTGGTCAATAAGTTGGTTTAAGCCCAGTTGATACATGTCTTCATTTAACTCCACCTGTTGTAGCAGATGCATGATTTTTTCAAGTAGTGCTTCCTGATCAGTGACCTGAGCTTCTTTATAGTTAATCCAGTTGAGTTCCGGATCGTGAGGGCTATTGCCGGATGCCAATGATTCGGATTTTTCAGCTAATTTTTCATCCGATATATCTGGGTGCTCGCTATTGGCTAGCTCTTCTATTTCCTGTGGTGGTCGGGTTTTCAATCCCAGGATCAGGTTGTCCATAATGCTGCAATTAAAGATAGCAGGCTCAGGCGTGAGCAGGCCAATGCGGCTACCTACCAGACTGGCAGGCAAGGTCGACATATCGTTATCACCTACCATTAACTTGCCTTCACTGGGGAGTAATACCCGGCTCAATAATTGAGCTAAGACAGTGCGTGAAATACCATTATTACCCAGTATGGCAGTCGTTGTGCCTGTTGCTAAGCGGAAAGAAGCGCCATCCAGTGCCTTAAAGCCATCTTCATCAGCCCAGGTCAGTCCTGTTGCCTTAATCACTCCGGTGAGGTGTTTGGGCGATTCAGAATCAGTAAATAATGTTTTATCCAACATGTCCTTGGGAGCGAACTGCCCGGTCAGCTGATCATATTTAATACGTGCATCTGACATGCGGTTGTAATAGCCCAGCAGTTCCTTCCACGAAGCGCTCATGTCTTTGTAAGCAGCCAATGCAGCCACCAGCGCACCAATGCTCAAATGCCCTGTAATCGCCAGCAAGCCACCAATGGAGTAAAATAACAGCGGGGTAAGCTGGGTGATGAAGTTGTTAACAAACTTCATAAAAAATTTGCGTTTATAGATCTCCAGCCTGATCCAGAATATTTGCCCAAGTTGCTGGCTGAGTGTTGCCATAACTCGTATGTTCTGGTTTTGTGCCCGAATTTCCTGAATATTACTGACGGTTTCTCCGATCTGGTTGGATAACAGGCGCACTTTCTGGGTACGCTTTTTTTGTAGCTGGTTAATTTTTTTCTGCAGGCGGGGGATGATATAGCCTTGTAACGGAACTAAGGCCAGCGCGGCAAAACCAATCAGTGGGCTTTGCATAAACATGAACAAAATAATGGTTAGAAACGTACCGCCCTGAAACGCTACCAGCACAAAAGCATCGCCAAAAAAACCACCTAAGGGTTCTACTTCGGCAGTCACCATCGTGACCACTTCGCTGGGGGCAGTTTTCTGAAACTGGGGTAGTGGGAAGCGCAGAGTGCGTTCCATCAGCATATAACGCAAGCGGCGTAACAAACGTTCCGCCATAATGCCTTTATAGGTATTAATGCGCATTTTAAACGCGCCATTAATCAATATGAGTATTAATAAAATAGCGCATAATAAAAATAGATAAGGCACTTGCGCCATTTGAAAACCCAGCAACTCGCTGAAGTTATATCCAAATAACTCAATATCCATTTGGCTGGCGCTACTTCCTCCTGCGTTACCGGGAATAGCACGATTGATAATAGTTTTGGGTAAGTCGAAGGAAAAATAGAGAAAAGGAAAAGAACTAACCGTCAGAAGTAATGCGGTTATTTGTTGTTTTTTACTATAGTGCCAGATAAACCCGAATAAATTTTTATGCATAACCTCGTTCCCTTGCCCCCACTACTAATCTAGCTTAAAACATTCATTTCTGCAGAGGTATTAGGCAATAAGGTTACTTTTACTGCATCGCAGTCTTCTGCACAGGCTCTGGAAAATAGCGATAATGCCCGACAATTTCCCAATCGAACAGTACATCCTGAATTTTAGTGCCGGAGTTAATATTATGGCCGATCAAAGGGCGTTGGTCATCATAGCT
>CALHAO010000249.1 GCA_937931765.1 uncultured Thiotrichaceae bacterium | reverse complement strand
AGACCTGCACCGTAAGCCCAAATGGCAAACTGTTTTAGCGTTTTGCTTTGTACCTGAGAAAATAGCAGCAATAACACCAAGCCAACCAGAAAATGCATGCCTTGCCGGTAGACCAATGACATTGAGCCATCGTTGGCGCTGTAAAGTGTGATCGCCCCAATAAACATCAACAGCGCCAAGGCTGCCATCATGATCAGATCAACTTTCTCCAGCGCCTTGATAACATAAGGAGGGAGTAATTCTGAAATCATTGGGCAGTGCTTCCCTGACTAACCGTCAGTTTTTCATCATCAGCTTCGCCTTCTTCTTTTGGTTCCTCATACTGATCCAGAAGATAAGCGTCTAACATTTTACGCCCGGTGGGTGCCGCTACTTTACTGCCACTGCCACCATTTTCCACCACAATAGCAATAGCAATACGCGGGTTTTCAGCCGGTGCAAAAGCAACATATAAGGAATGATCATGCAAACGTTTAGCTAAACGCGTGGCGTCATAAGTGGCGTTCTGTGCAATACCAAATACCTGAGCGGTTCCCGTTTTACCAGCAATAGTAAATTCAGCACCTTTTCCTGAACCACGCGCTGTGCCATAAGAAGAGTGCATAACATTCACCATCGCATCAACCACACGCTCCCAATCCTTTGAGTTCTGTGACGGAATATGTGCCACCAACTCCGGCTCCAGGAAACGTTCCGGCTCATCTTTGGCTGTCCGCACACCACGTAACACCCTGGGCCGGATGCGCTTACCACGCATAGCGATCGCGGCGGTCGCATGTGCCAATTGCAGCGGCGTTGCCAACCAATAACCTTGTCCAATACCGATATTGACCGTATCACCCGGATACCAGATTTGTTTATGGCGGCGTGATTTCCATTCAGGCGTAGGCATCAAACCGCTGGACTCAGACGTCAGATCGATCCCGGTACGCTCACCAAAACCAAATAAATTCATGTAGGAAGAAAACTTATCAACACCCATGCGATAAGCCAGATCATAAAAGTAAGTATCACAAGACTTAGCAATCGCATGATCCATATCCATAGAGCCATGCCCTACTTTTTTCCAGCAACGGTAACGGTGACGATGCCCCGGAATCTGGAAAAACCCCGGATCATAAACCCGCCTGGTCGAATAGGTCGCCTTTTCATACAAACCCGCTAATGAAATCATCGGCTTCACTGTAGACCCCGGCGGATAAGTACCCTGTAAGGCTCGGTTGTACAATGGCCGCCCCGGATTATCACGTAAGGCTTTGTAATTTTTATGCGAAATGCCATCAACGAATAAGTTGGGATCAAATGCCGGTACGCTGGCCATCGCCAATAACTCACCATTGCGCGGATCAAGTGCCACAATCGCACCACGCTCACCCTCAAGAAGATTCTCAGCCTTAACCTGTAGCCGCATATCCAGCCCCAGAATTAAATCCTGCCCACCCACAGGCTTTTCTTCAGACAGCATATCCTGATGCTTACCATGTGCATCCACCTCAATCATTTTATAACCAGTGGTGCCATGCAGCAGATCTTCATGGGCAGCTTCAACACCGATCTTGCCGATATGAGAAGTACCGGCGTAATTTTTCTGATTCACACGTTTCAGGTCGCGCTCATCCACCCGACCCACATAACCAATAACATGGCTGGCTATGGTTTTATGTGGATAATAACGCTGCATGCGCCGTTCCAGATTCACACCCGGAAAACGCAGTTTATTCACGGCGAAGCGAGCCACCTCTTCATCCGTCATATTTTCTTTCAGCAACGTTGGCTCATAACGACTTCTACGCTGTACCTGTTGCGTGAAAATACGGATTTCTTTTTCAGATAACGGAACAATCTTACCCAAGCGCTCCAGCATCAGCGTCACGTCGGCCCAGCGTCTTCTACCATCACTATTCTGATCAGGCACACTATCACGCACTACTTCAAGCACATATTGGGCATGGTTATCAGCCACCTGCACACCATTGCGGTCATAAATCAACCCACGAATCGGTGGCACAGGAATGCTGCGCTGATAATTCAGTCGCGATAGTTCAGTGTATTCTTCATGGCCTTTAATCTGGAGAATATAAAGGCGACCCACAATACCCAACAAAGCCATCAGCACTAAAAGGGCAGCCACAATGGCACGTGAACGGAACAGTTGCAGTTCGTCACGATCAGTTTTTATGGATATTCGCTCACCCTGAGGCATATATATCAGTTATCAGTAATTTTTTTGATCATTAATAAAGGTGTAATCCGGTTCTCATACCCAATCTCTGGTCAGGTATAAGAACCAGTATAGCGAATCTGAGTAACTATCCACAAACCTAAAATAGAATACATCCTAGGAATCTCAGATCATCACTCATTATTGAATCAGGCTTCTTCGTAACGACGGATGCTGGACAGGATTTCTTCTTTCGCTTCATCAGCATCTGCCCAGCCTTCAACTTTAACCCATTTGTTAGGTTCAAGCTCTTTATAGTGCTCGAAAAAATGCTGAATTTGTTGAATCAACAAAGGCGGCAACTGCTTGTATGAGGTAATGTCTGTGTACTCAGAAGACAATTTGCCAGCAGGCACTGCAACGATCTTGGCATCTTCACCCGCTTCATCAGACATTTTCAGGACGCCAACAGGACGTGCCGGAATAACACAGCCATGAACCAAAGGTACCGGCGTAACCACCAACACATCAACCGGATCACCATCGTCAGACAGTGTGTGTGGTACAAAACCGTAGTTAGCCGGATAAAACATCGGCGCAGACATAAAACGGTCAACCAATAAAGCGCCACTATCCTTGTCAACTTCATATTTTACCGGAGAAGCATGCGCTGGAATTTCAATGATGACGTTGACTGATTCAGGAACGTCTTTCCCTACTGCCAGATTATCCATATTCATAATAAAGCTACCTTTGGTTAAAATCGGGCTATTATAGGCAGCATGTTGTATGTATTCAATTGACAAAGCCCATTATAAAGAAGATCAGAGGCAAAGATACTGAATGGTAATGAGGCCATAAGGGTTGTACTACGACTAATCTAACTTGCACTGCAACATTTGTTTAGAGTATAAGAAGTACCCCTATGATTGGAATGGAAAGGAAAACATCATGCGTATTGTTCTTCTAGGTGCCCCCGGGTCAGGTAAAGGTACCCAGGCTCAACGACTCACCAAGCTTTATAATATCCCTCAGATCTCTACCGGCGACTTGCTACGTGCAGCTGTTGCATCAGGTTCAGAGCTGGGTGTCAGAGCCAAAACCGCGATGGATGCCGGTGACCTGGTTTCTGATGACATCGTACTGGGTATGATTAAAGAACGTATTCAAGAGCAGGATGCGCAGAATGGTTTTATTCTGGATGGATTCCCACGCAACCTGAGTCAGGCTGCCAGTCTTGACGAGTTACTGGGCGAAGTCGACCAGCCGATTCAAGCCGGATTATTAATCGATGTTGATTTTGAAGTCCTAATGAAACGCCTAACCGGCCGTTTGTCCTGCAAATCCTGCGGTGCGGTGTACAATCGCTACTTCTCGCCACCCAAGCAGGAAAACATTTGTGATGCGTGTGGTAGTGAAGAACTGTATCATCGCGCAGATGATAATGAAGAAACTATTGGTAACCGACTGTCTGTCTACGAAGAAAATACAGCACCTTTAATCGGTTACTATGAGGACAAAGGCTTACTGAAGCGCGTTAATGGTGTCGGTGAAATGGAAGACATCTTTAATGCCATCAAAGCTGAACTTGCAACTATTTAGGTAAAATCAAAAAAAGTATGTCTAACTCACTCAGTGATCAGTTGCTGAAGGCCGGTCTGGTGACACAAAACCAGATCGACCAATCTGAAGAGAATAAGCAACAGCAGAAAGCCAGAGCTAAATCCCGATCAAAAGATCACAAAGCTGGCAAGCATCAGAAACCACATAGCCAGGGCAATCCAAACGCTTCACGGAAGAACCCGGCACCTGCAAAAAGAACTGCACCGGCACCGGCGGCAAAGAAACCCGCTAAAAAAGAAGGTTCGGATCTGGCTAAATTCTACCAGCAGCGTAACCAACTGGAACGTGATGAGCGTGAAACTGAGGAGCGTTTAAAACGTGAAGCTGCAGCACGCCGTAAAAAAGTGCGTAAACAGCTAAGGGAATTAATCACGGAACACTCAAAGAATGCGGAAGATGCCAGTGTGCGGTTTAATTTTGTGGTCGGCGAAACCGTCAAATACCTTTATGTGACCGAAGCACAGCAACAGGCTGTCGCCAATGGTGAGTTATCCATCACCTTCATGGATGGTAAGCGCTGTCTGATCCCACCCGAGGTTGGTGCGCAAATTCTTGAACTGGATGACAGCAAAATCGTTATCAACTTCAAGGACGATGACAGCAATAACGAGCAAATTCCAGTTGATGTGCCCGTTGATATTGATACACCCGCTGATACAAACAGCCCAGAAAAAGATGCAGAAACTATAAGTAAATCTGGCAGCGAATAATGATGTAATAGTTACGCGCCCTCTTTTGCTTTAATCTCCATCGCTTGCCGGTATAGGCTATTTTTAGCCTGACCGGTAAGTTTTGCGGCGATAGCAGCAGCCTGTTTGACCGGCAACTCATCCACCAGTATTTCTAGCAATCGTGCTGTATCTAAAGCAGTCTGTTCAGACTCATCCTCTGCTTTTCCGATACCGGCTACCATAACCACAAACTCACCTTTGCGCATGTTTTCATCACCTTCAAGCTGAGCCAGTAAATCGCTCACTGATCCACGGTAAAAATGCTCATAAAGCTTGGTCAGTTCGCGCGCAATAACGATCTCACGTTCCGCACCAAAAACTTCCTGCATATCAATCAGGAAATCTTTAATCCGGTGACTGGATTCATAGAAAACCAAAGTGTACGTCGCAGACTTCAGTGCTGCCATAGCTTTACGCCGCGTGCTGCCTTTGGCAGACAAAAAACCCTCGAACGCAAAACGGTCAGTTGGCAACCCAGCCGCAGACAATGCAGTAATAATGGCACTGACACCAGGAATCGGAGTCACATTAACGCCCTGTGAAACCAAAGCATTCACTAGATGGTAGCCCGGATCACTAATCAGCGGCGTCCCCGCATCACTCACCAAAGCAATACTTTGCCCTGCAGTAATAGCCGACAAAATCGTCTCAACACGGGCAGCCTCATTATGCTGATGCAGACTGTGCAATGACTTCTGTATACCCAAGTGAGTCAATAACTTACGTGTCACCCGGGTATCTTCCGCATAAATCACATCAACAGCACGCAACACTGACACCGCACGCTCTGTTATATCGCCCAGATTCCCGATCGGGGTTGCCACACAGTATAAAGCTGCTTCCATTTCAGCGTCCATTCAACAGTAAAGCGTTAATCTACCATTCAAAAGGCAGAAATAATTAAACAATGTTATAGTTTCTGGCTTAATTCTTCCTGCAACAACGATTAATAACCGGCTTGGTAGTCATTAAATGAAAAAGAACACATTTAAGCAGTTGTTTTTAGGCAACTTACTGGTCACGTCTGCACTGGTACTCGGAGGTTGCTCTGTCGCTCCGGACGCTGAAAATACGCCTACCCCTGTTACCCAGGCACAAGGCAAAATTCCACCACCAAACAATAAGACCACCAAACCGGCGGTTAAAGACGTTAAGCCAACCCTAAAACAAGCCAATCAGCTGATGAAAAAGGGCCGTCGGGCACAGGCTGCTGATGTTTATTACCGCGCCGCATTCAGTTACCCATCGCCACAACGTGAACGCATTATTTTGCAGGCTGCTGAAATTACCGCTTCATTAGGCGACAAACGTAAAACAGCAGACTATTTGAAACAGGTGAAGGCGCAATCACTGAGACCAGACACCCAAATACGCTACCGCTACGTCAAATCATTGGTTGCACTGCATGAAAAAAATCCAAACCAAGCGCTGAATATCCTGCCACGCCGGACAGACGGCTTATCCAAAGGTTTGAGGGACAAAGTCGAGCTGGTAAGACAACGCGCCATTAAAATGGGTGGTAAATACACAGGCTCTTCCCCCACGCCTATCGCAGCCATTACAGCGCCCTCAAGGCCTGCTGCTGCACCGCGACGGACACAGAAAAGACCACAAACTAATCGACTGGCGCACTACAATGTACCGCCGAATATGATAAACCAGCAGCAAGGGCGCACTCAAAGCAGACCACAGAATCAACGCCCGCAGCAGCAAGTGCAAGCTCAGCGACCACAAATTCAACAGCAGCAGCCCGCACCGCCTCAGTTTGCTTTACCGAAAAGTACCAATAAAATAGCCGTACTATTACCGTCAAAAGGTGCATTAGGCAAAGTAGGTGATGAAATTTATCAGGGCATAAAAAGTGCTCAAGGCCAGTATGGTGCAAGCACACTATCAAGACGCTACAGCGTCAATAAAAGCAACGCACTGCAGCAATATCAACAAGCAGTCGCGGATGGTGCAGATATAGTAGTAGGCCCGCTGGACAAAGGTTCTCTGGCGACACTAATGACGCAGCCACAGGCATTGAAGGTGCCTATTCTCAGCCTGAATTACATCACCGGCACCAACAATGTACCGGCTACACTGTACCAGTTTGGCTTGTCGCCCGAAGATGAAGCCCGCCAGATTGCCGAATTTGCCATGAGCCGCCAGCAAAATAAAGGCATTATTATTGCACCAGATTCAAGTTGGGGTAAACGCCTAGCCAGTGCATTCGCTCAGTCCTACCAGCAACGGGGCGGCACTATTCTGAACTCTGAATTTTATTCCAACTCTCCTGTCACTTATCTGAAACGGGTCAAGGCATTATTATCGAAAGCGGCAGGGGCAAACATGGTATTTCTAGCTGCCGCACCGACTCAGGCACGTTTATTGCGCCCGTTGCTAAAAGATAAAGCAGGTGCACTGCCGGTCTATGCCACATCACATATTTATTCCGGCCGCGCAGATGAAAGCAATGATATTGATCTGGATGGCATTATCTACACTGAAATCCCGTGGGTATTGCAAAACAAAGCCAGCGAAAGCCTGACTGAACTGAAATACCCACGTTTATTTGCACTGGGTATGGATGCTGTAATGATCGCCAAGAGTCTGCCGCAACTAACGCAAAATCAACGCATGGCTGGAAAAACTGGTCAAATCAGCATGAACCAGCAGCACCGCATCCAGCGCCAACTGGAATTTGCAACCTTCAAAGATGGCAAAGTGCAACAGCTAGGCAACTAAGCCTGAGCACTGCACCGAAGACGATGACAGCTCGCACCACTAAAGATCTGGGTGATTCTGCTGAAAACCTGGCCTGTGAGTACTTACAGGCTCAGGGCTTACACCTGTTAATGAGAAATTACCGCCTGCGTAGTGGTGAAATTGACTTGGTTTTCCGTGATAGCACCCACCTGGTGTTCGTTGAAGTTCGCTATCGGAAAACGCAGCAGTTTGGTGGTGCGCTTTATAGCATTGATCACCGTAAACAGCGCAAGATCATTCAAA
Organism: uncultured Thiotrichaceae bacterium; assembly: GCA_937931765.1. Taxonomy (GTDB): domain Bacteria; phylum Pseudomonadota; class Gammaproteobacteria; order Thiotrichales; family Thiotrichaceae; genus Thiolinea. The sequence goes on along the minus strand of CALHAO010000249.1, from coordinate 1,089 downwards.
CTGCCCAACATTACCTATACCGTTACCGGGTTGAGTTACCAGCCCGCTTCGATGTGGTTGCCATACATGGTAGAGATGACATAGAGTGGATACAAAACGCATTTGATGCATCCACTTAACCCCTGTTAAAGCCGCCAGAAAAAACCCATGCCAGAACCATCCAAAGTTTCAGTTAATGCACCGTCGCAAGCTGATAGTGTCAACTTCTTTCGCGAAGCCAGCCCCTATGTCCGCCAGCACCAGAAACGTGTCTTTGTTATCGCTTTTCCCGGTGAAGTAATCGAACTTGAAAACTTTCGACGTATTATTCAGGACATTGCCATTATCGCAGCACTGGGTGCACGAGTGGTTCTGGTGCACGGTATGCGCTCACAAGTTAATGCTCGCCTGGAAGCACAGAATCACCCTGCCCGTTTCCATAATGGCTTGCGCATCACCGATCACGCCTCACTGGTGGCTGCTAAAGAAACTTGTGGTTATTTGCGCATTGAAATTGAAAACCTGCTGAGCTTTGCCTTAGCACAACCCGGCTTTAGCCAGAATGGTCAGATTGTTACCTCCGGCAACTTCATTACAGCTCGTCCGGTAGGCGTGCTGGAGGGTGTTGATTACGGCTATACCGGCCATATCCGCCGCATTCACCATGACCATATACTGACGCAACTGGATCATGATCGTATTGTATTGTTATCACCGCTGGGTTATTCACCCACGGGCGAAACTTACAACCTGAGTTATGAACAACTGGCGATTGAAGCAGCGCAAGTATTACATGCTGACAAAGTATTGATGCTGGATGATGCTCCCATCGCGTTACCTGCTTCAATGACACTGGAAGAAGCGCGCCAATGCCGTGAACAACACCCATTATTACCGCAAATTATCGATGCCCTGGAGAACAAAGTAGGCAGAGTTCATCTGCTGGATGCCAATGCAGACGGTGCCTTATTAATGGAGCTTTATACCCGCAGAGGAGTTGGCAGCATGATTGCGGCCAATGCTTCAGAGTCTATTCGCCCCGCCACCGTCGAAGATATTAGCGGCATTATGGAAGTAATCCGCCCATTGGAACAAGCCGGAGCGCTGGTT
>CALHAO010000248.1 GCA_937931765.1 uncultured Thiotrichaceae bacterium | reverse complement strand
AAGCCGGATGCTGCCGATTTTATCGGGCGTGATGCGTTTCTGGCGCAGAAGGCTGCTGGTGTTCCTGAGCGGCGCATGGTGCAGTTTAAGTTGCATGATCCTGAGCCGCTGTTGTACCACAATGAACCGATTCTGATGGATGGGGAATATGTGGGGTATCTGACGTCGGGGATGTATGGGCATACGATGGGGGCGGCGATGGGCATGGGGTATGTGAATGTGCCTGATTTGAAGGCCGATAAGTTGGCTGCGGGGGCGTTTGAGATTGAGGTGGCTAAGGAACGGTTTAGTGCTGAGGCTTCGTTAAGGGGGTTTTATGATCCTAGTGGGGAGCGGATGCGGGGTTGATAAGTCTTGGTAAATAAGCACTACTGTCGAGTGTTTGACAATTAAGCACTCGACGAAAGTGTATCTGCTCCCACAACCTCTAATCAGCCAAACGTATCATTTTCAACCCACAAAACTATCTCACACATCACTATTCCTGCGTGAAGCTATACTGATTAATTATGGCACGTTGAGTGGCCCTCGCCACCACCCAAAACAGCTAAAAACCATATCCCCGATCGATCCAGTAATGCCAGTCCTCAACCGCTTCCCGCGTTTCGTCATCGCCATCAATAACTTCAATCTGAGCCAGTGGAACGTCAAGTTCACGACCTTGCCATTTTACCGTGACGAACATTTCGTTTTCACAGGCATCTGCAGAAGCCATTTCCGTCACCTCAACTTCTTCATTCGTTAGTAGCGGTGAGGTCGAGCGCTTTAAAATGCACTTACCTTTGAAGGGAGTCGCCATTTTATCTTCGAGGTAGTAATACCATCCCATGGCTTGTTCTTCAGAGTCATAGCAGTCAACGATGACATCGTAAGCAATCCGGTCTTCTTTTTCCTGGTATTTATCTGTTGCTGATATAATTTACCGATTCTCCTTATTTCAGGATTTCTATCACAAATAGGGAAGCTCATAGAACTGATCAGTGCCCAGATAGTTTATGTACTTTTTAACAATGCTTTGAAATTCGTCGGGGCCACCTATATGTATCCAGTCATCAATGAATCCCCGGAAGCAATAGCGCTCCACAGTAAATGTTCGTGTCTCTTTGCCGCTCAGGGAAAATCTGAGCACTGCTGTGTAGTGACCCTGGTGCAGTATAGTACGGGGGATTTCATCTGCAAGCGAAACATCAGGGCTTATCTCGATTTTAAGTTTTCCCAGTATGTTTCTGATTTGATCCTCAACATTTCCTGTATCTTCCTCAAAATCCTTCATACCAGCACGTTCAGATTCGTAGATCGTCAGGTATTCATCCTTACAGTCAACAATGTACTGGCCTGATTGATGTAGCCCATCCAAGCTCTTTTTAACAAACTGCTCTTCTGTATCTGTAATAAGGCGGGGGCGCTTTTTCCTTAAAAATACCTGAGCGTTTTCCGGAAGCTCATATATCTCATAGCCTTCAGGTACTTTGTTTACTGGTGTGCCTTTATCCGTACTCTCTTTGGATGAGCAAAAATAACGAGGTTTACCCGACTTGGTTTTCCCTGCGTACAGATAGTATGTTTTTCCATTCCGGTTTGTGTATTTCATATCTACTCCTGTCTTTTCCTTCCAAGCCACCCATTCCAAAGCTCATACTGCACCAAAAACCACCTCATGTAACCTCTCCACCCCATCAATACCAGTGCCTGAACCTCTTCCTGCGCCACTACCAATGCCCGAATCTGCCCAAGCGTAGCTCAGAAATGGGGGCTGCTAATTGTGGTGCATATTAATGATTCACGCCACTTAGTTTTCTGGCAGCCGGTATTGTTTCAGCAGCACGATAAAAAACCAAGTATCATCCCAACCCTTATTTAAAATTTATCAGGTAAAAAATGAAAAAAATAATCACTGGTGTTGTGCTTCTTGGCATAGCAGGCGCTGCGGCTTCACCTTTTTTAATTGGTTCTCAGATTGAGTCGGTGACTCAGGAGCAGGCAGAGTTAACTAATCAACAGTTGCAACAGTCGCTTAACAGCAATCCTTATTTAACTGATGGTAGTTTCACTGTCGAAAGTTATGAAAAATCTTATACCAAATCGACGGCCAAAAGCCTGTTGAGGCTGGAAACTATTTTGCCGGGGGATGATGGTGAGCCGTTAGTGTTGGAAATCCCTGTTACCAGTGAAATTACGCACGGGCCTTATCTTGGCGATAGTGGGTTTGGTTTGGCCAAAGTTATTTCCCGCCCTGATATTGCGGCGATGGACGTGCCTGAGTTCATTAAAGCCGATACTTTTACTGTTGAAGATATTATCAGTTTCAGCGGCCAGATGAATGAAACTGTCACCGTGGCACCGATTACTTATGAGGACGGTGCGGGGACGTTTGAGCTGGGTGGTATTAAGGCTGATATTGAAACCAGTCTGGATAATCGTCTGAGCTTTAAGGGTGAGATTGCCGTTGCTGAGATTAAAACCAGCATGACAGGTGAGAGCAGTGATGGGTCATTTCATCTAAAGCCTTTTAATATTGCTTTGCAGGGTAAGGGCGACAGCGCGACGACATCCGGTGATTATCAGTTTGAATCCGGTGTTATTAGTGGTGAGAGTGACAAGGGGATGACGCTGGCCATTGAAAAACTCAGCGCGAAGGGCACTTATAAATCAGCGGAAAACATTAATTTATCGTTGGGTGAGCAGGAAATGGTGCTGACTAATGTGGAGATTAATGATCCCGCAACGTTCCCTGATCCGGTGGTGGTGCCTGAATTCAAAGTGAAAACGTTGATTGATGAAGGTGATCAGGAAACCCTCAATATTAAGGCGAATTACAGTGCGACATTGAGTCCGGGGTTGATGACTGCGTTCCAGTCGCCGGTGAATGTTAAAACCGTTGAGATTGATTTCGGGATGACATCCTTACCCACTGCGGCTTTACAGGCGTATATGGAGTTGATGCAGGGCATGTCTTCTCCAGAGCAGTCTGAAGCTGGCATGGCGGCTATGCAGGAGAAATTACCTGAGCTGATTCGCATGGTGGTTACCAGCGCAATGGCTAGCTCGATTAAAGTGAAAGCTGAAACTGACGAAGGGAAGCTGGACGCTGATGTGGCTGTCAATTTTATCGGGGATGAAGCTTTTAGCGATGATGATGCGCTGGCGTTGATGATGAGTGCCGGACAAGACCCTACTGCTTTGTTAGCTTATCTGGCGGGTAAGGGGAGTTTACACCTGGATAAAAGCGTTACTGATAAAGCGGGCATGACACCGATGGTGCAGATGATGGCCAGTGACTTTGTTGTTCTGGAGGGTGAGGCGTTTAAGTCGGAATTGCTGATTAAAGACGGTGAAATTCTGGTTAATGGTCAGGCGCTTCCAATGTTTGCTGAGCCTGAAATGGGTGGTGCACCTCTGTCCGAAGATGACTTGAGTGAAGCGGATAAAGCAGCACTGAAGGCATTGATGGAAAGTATGGAAGCTGAGGCCAATAAGCCGACTGAATAAGCTGT
>CALHAO010000247.1 GCA_937931765.1 uncultured Thiotrichaceae bacterium | reverse complement strand
AGTACCGACATCAGCTTGCTCCAGCTCCAGGGTTGATCCATGTATTGTGGGTCCATCAAGCCACCAATGGATGTACCAAACCAGCGATTAGCCAGATACAACATAATCAATGCCAACAGAAAGTTGGGAGTGGCCAGGCCCAGAAAGCCCAGGAATGTCAGTCCGTAGTCGCCCCAGCTATACTGATGCGTTGCTGAGTACATGCCAATAGGAAAAGCGATGAGCCAGGTCACCAGGATAGTGACGAAGGACACCATAATTGTCAGCCACATCCGGTCACCTACGACGACTGATACTGGTAGCTCGTACTCAAATGAATAACCCAGATCACCTTGCACGAAGCCGGTGATCCAGACCAGGTATTGCTCCCATAAGGGTTTATCCAGCCCGTATTCTTCACGCAACATACGTATTTTTTGCGGATCAATACTCTCGCCCTGGCTTTTCAGTTCAGCAATGTGGCTTTCAAGGTAATCACCGGGAGGTAGCTGAATAATGATAAAAATCAGGATGCTGACGACCAATAACGTCGGGATCATCAGCAAAATGCGGCGGGCCAGATAACTCAGCATTATTATTTCCCGTTAGCAAACCAGAAGGTGTCGGGCCGATAAACGCCGAAGAAAGAACCTGGGTCCCAGTTGAAAACGCCGGTTTCAGGTACGTTTTGCAGCGTTTTATGGCTGATGACCGGTTGTTTTACGCCACTGATAATACCAATGCTGTAAACCTGGTCAGCGTAAATATCTAACATTTCCTGCCAGATTTTTGTTTTTTCCTCAAACTCAACTGTACCGCCCCATTGGGTGAATAGTTCCAGTAAGCGTTGTGCTTCCGGAAGGTCGGGTGCATCCCCTTCGCCGGTTTCATAATGACGTCCCCATTGTGACCATTGTAATTGATCCTGTTGAACCGGAGCTAGTTGGGCCGGACTCATTTCTGCTGTGGGGATGCCATTAGGCAAACCAAAGAAGATTGACATGTGGGCTTCGCCAGAGAACACCCGGTTGCGCAACACTTCGCGTTGAGTGGCCTTGGTATAGAGTTGTATGCCGACTTTTTTCCAGCTATCGGTAATTAGTTCCAGAACGTCAGACTCTTCAGTGCTTTCGCCCGCACTTTGCACTAATATTTCTAGTGGTTCTCCATCAGGCATTAAACGTATCCCGCGATTATCGCGTTTAGTCAGGCTTATCTCATCAAGTAGCTTATTGGCTTGGTCATAATCTGTTGAGGCCCATAAGGTACTACGTTTTTCGTCATAGAGTGGTGACTGCGGTAAGGCGGTATCGCCTGTGGCCAGAGCCAAGCCAAAGTAAATAGACTGATTGATTTCATCACGGTCGATAGACATCGACAGTGCACGCCGGAAGCGTACATCGCGCAGTAGTTTGCGCCATACCGGATCTGCGCTGGTCAGGTTCGGGAACAGAGCGATGTGTGAGCCGCGTGCCGTTTGCCAGAGATTCACATTAATATCGGCGGTACCTGACTTTTGAGCTTCTTTCAGGAACGGGTAGTTGTCCATGCGGATATAGCGTGCCTGGAGATCGGATTCCCCTGCACCGGCTTTGGCCGGGATCAGGCTATTGGAAGCCAGATTGATTTCCACTTCATCAATATAAGGTAATTGATTCCCCTCAGGGTCAACACGGTGAAAATAAGGGTTACGTTTGAAAATAAACCGTTCTGAAGGCGATGCTGTCGTGTTAAACCAAGGTTGTAGGGTTGGCAGCTCAGGGTTGGTAAATTTGTAATGGTCAGCGCTGCGCAGGAAGAGTTTACGCCAGTTCTTTTTATTGCTTGTTTTGACGGCGGCTGCCAGTTCTTCTGCTGAGGTATACTTCTTATGGAATTGTTTCAGGTAATGTGCAGGCCGGTAAAGATAGAGCGGACTGGGGGCGGCTAATGAAGGAAGAAAATAATGGTTAGGCTTTGACCATTCGTAACGTACGGTCTGTTCGTCGATAACGCTGAATTTGGGTAGTTCATCACCTAGTTTTAATGCAACCGGTGGCCCGAATGGTGACAAATCTTCATTATTAGCGACATCTTCCCAGTAAAAGCGAAAGTCCTCACTGGTAAAAGGCTGGCCATCTGACCATTTGTGACCTTTTCTAAGGGTTAAGGTGAAAATGCGGCCTTCTTTAATGTTAACTGATTTGAGAATATCTGCTTCCAGGCGAAAATCTTCATTGCTACCCACCAGTCGTGCATAGCCATAGACGGTCATCATGCGGACATCTTTGGCTTTTGCCATTAGCATGCGCATCCGGCCTCCATACTTGCCTGTTGTTTTCCCCAAAAAATGTGCTTGCGAAGGTGTTTCCGGTAAGCGCTCGCTGACCGGTGGGAGTGTTTTGTTGGCAACAGCTGCTTCTAGGTAAGGTACTTCTGTTGCAGCGTGAGCAGTCGTGCTGCTGAATAATAGTAAAGGCAATAACAGGCGGGAAAGTAGATTCAACGGTTGTCCGATCATAGTGTTCTCCTCACAAAATGGTTGGGTTCGATTTCCACTAATTCGCTGTTTTGGCCAGGGGTAAGCCGATAAGGCGGCTCCCAGCTGTCAGCCAGCAGATGTTTGCGGTCAAGATTGTGCATATTCAGCGGTTTGTTTAAGTCGGCATAAGGAATGGCAGCAAAAAGCGCCTGGGTGTAAGGATGTTGTGGCCGGTTGAGCAACTGTTCACGTAGCGCCAGTTCGACTAGCTGTCCGCCACACATCACACCAATACGATCAGAAATATAATCCACAACAGCAAGATTATGCGAGATAAACAGGTAGGTCAGATCCAGTTCTTGTTGCAGATCTTTTAGCAGATTTAGAATTTGTGCTTGTACTGACACATCCAGCGCTGAAACCGGCTCATCCAGAATCAGGAAATCCGGCTCAAGGGCCAGGGCGCGGGCAATACTAATGCGTTGACGTTGTCCGCCGGAAAAACTGTGTGGATAGCGGCTTAGGAAACGTTTGTCCAGGCCGACCATGTCCATTAGTTGCTGCGCCTGTTCCAGTTGTGAGGCTTTATCACCTATGCCGTGAATGATCAGAGGCTCCCGCAGTATATCAAGTACTGTCATGCGTGGGTTTAATGAACTGAAGGGATCTTGAAAAACAAATTGCATCTTGGGGCGAAATGCTGCTATTTCATTGTCACTGAGGCTGAGTAAGTCCAGTATTTCTCCCCGATCATTATAATGAATAGTGCCACTATCAGGGCGCATAGCGCGCATTAGTAGCTTGCTCAGGCTGGTTTTACCACAGCCGCTTTCGCCCACCAGTCCAAAACTTTCTCCGACGGCAATCTCCATGCTGAAATCTTTTACTGCATGGTTAGCTGTGCTTTTTCCAAACCATGTGCCATGACGGGAGTAATAGCTTTTATTCAGCTGGTCGACTTTTAGATGGGGTGCTGTCTTGCGTTGTTCCGGCGTCCAAACCTGCCTACGTTCATGCATGCCACTGGTATCATGCACAATATCCCGTAGTGGCTTCAAGCGGTCATGTCGCTCCATATTAAGCTCAGGAAGGGCGGTGAACAGTGCTTGCAGATAAGGGTGTCCGGGATTTGAAAACAGTGCTTTAATCGGGCCACGTTCCACAATCTCGCCCTGAAACATAACGACGACGTCGTCCGCCATATTAGCAACAACACCTAAGTCATGGGTGATGAGCAGCACTGACATGCCAAATTCAGCTTGCAATGACTTGATGAGCAACAAAATCTGAGCCTGAACGGTAACATCTAATGCTGTTGTGGGTTCATCAGCAATTAATAGTGCGGGTTGGCAGATTAATGCCATGGCGATCATTGCGCGTTGACGTAGCCCACCCGATAATTCAAAAGCATATTGATTTAAGGCACGTTCCGGATTGGGAAAACCGACCTTGTCGAGCATTTCAGTGACTTTGGTACGAATTTGTTTTTTTGAAAGCGAGGTATGTATTTTCAGCACTTCGCCAATTTGTTCAAACAAGGTATGAACAGGCGACAACGATACCATAGGTTCCTGAAAAATAATGCTGATATGGTCGCCACGCAGGTCTTGCATGGCTTTTGATCTGGGGTTCAGGCTCGCAATGTCAATGATTTCCCCATCATCTGCGGTATAGTTGATAGTGCCTGAGGTAATGCTGCCATTAGTTGGGAGAATGCCCATAATGGCTTGTGAGGTGACTGACTTACCTGAACCAGATTCGCCGACTAATGCGACGGTTTTACCACGTGGAATGGTAAAGCTGACATCTTTTATGGCGGAAACGGTGCCGTGTTGCACCTTGAACTCAATAGCGAGGTCCTCAATTTCAATTAACGGGCGTGTTTGGGTAGAGGGTGGATTCATTGATAGCCCATGTCCTATGTTTATTTTCGCTATGATGCTTTGTGGTGGTTATGATACTCTATGCCGGTGCGTGTTCATAGTTGTCAATTGGGAAAGTACCTGTTTTGAAGAGAGAATTCTCTATTGGTTTATTCCCCTGAATAAAAATTGTTGGTTAAGTTAGGAGAACGCTAAATCGTTCTGTGAAGGCTCATCAAGTTGGCGGAAACTGAGTTAACTTGGTTCCGGTAGTCGATTTGACGAAGGTTTTTTTACCACTGGTTGTTGGTGGTTGTCGAAAATAAAACCTCGATGTCGGCACTCAGGACTGTTAAGTGTTCGGTAAAAGATAAACAAACCTGTTTGGGTGATTTTTCTAAGTGAGGACTTGCACTTTGATAAATATGTTGCTTTTTGCCAACAATCATAATAATCTCAACGTTGGAGACTGTTCCTGGTAGCTGAGTTCTGGATTAAGTAGCTTGGCTGATGTTAATTTAAAGATAGTAAGGCGGAATTATGAAACTTAAAATTTTAGCAGCGGTTGTTGCTGGTGCATTTGTATTACCTATGGCTGTTCAGGCAGGCACAGTTGCGGACACTATGAGCATTGATGGTGACATCGGTGTTGCATATAGTACTGGCGGTACTGCTTCCGATTCATTTGAAGAATTTGGAACTGAAATCAACTTTGACGGTTCGGCAGAAGTTGATGGCATCACTTACATGGGTCACATGGAATTCGATACTAACGGTAATAGCCTCAATGATAATAACATTGAAGCGGACGAAGTTCGTGTTGGTATGAAGGGTGGCTTCGGTGAAGTATGGATAGGTGATGCTGACAACGCTTGTGACCAGTTCGATCCAGGTCCATCAGATATCTTTACTGGTGGTCAATCAGGCTCTTGTGGTGGTAGTGATGACGGCAATATTCTTTATAAGAACAAGTTTGCTAACACTGAATTCGCAATTTCACATAACCCTGGCCAAGATCAAAGTGCAATTGGTGGAAGATTTACTGCCGGAGCTATGAAGTTTAACCTTGGTTTTGAAGATGGCGTTACTACTAGTGCTGGTACTGACGAAAGCCTGATTTCATACGGTATTCAAGGTGAAATGGCTGGCGTTATCCTTAATGCTGAAGGTAATGATGATGATAAGTGGGGCGTAAACGCTACTTATATCGCAGGTCCTAGTACATTCTGGGTTAGCTATGGCGATAATGGCACTGATGATGGTGTTGGTGGTGGTTTCAAGTATTCTCATGGCAAGATGGATTACGTTATCGAGCATAACGAGCCTACAGACAATACTGTTCTTGGCCTAAGATACCGTTTCTAAACTAAGTTTTCTTAGTTTAGATTCAACAAAAAGGCAGCTTCGGCTGCCTTTTTGGTTTTTATCCCCCCCCACCTTTGAAGTATTTCTCCTCCTCCTGCCCCTTAGCCTTTTTGCATCTATTTGATGTCAGATAGCGTAAATTCAGTATTCTCGATTATCTAACTGAGTCGTGTGGTATTTTGACGACTGTGCATATTCAGAAATAATACGATGCGAGTGTAGAAAATTGAATAAAGCAGGCAGTGCGGTGTTATGCACGATTAAGGAAAAGAATATGAATTCTAAAAAACCTCAATATAATCAAGGGTTGGTAACAATTCCTCTCGAAAATGGGCAGTCTATTGCAGTAACTCCTCAAGAGTGCTGGCGATTGACAGAAGAGGTTAGTGCTTATTTATTCGAAAATTACAGCAGCTTTGATCCGGTGCCTACGAGAGTCATCGAAAAAAATAATAAGCGTTTTAACGTAGCAATCACCGAGCATGTGCCCTTTTGGAAGAAGGTCGATAAGGGTCGTTGGGAGCCTCATACTTTTGAGATTTTTGATGACTTTCTTTCGGCTGATCACGTTTGCCTGGACATTGGAGGCTGGATCGGCCCGACTGCACTTTATGCCGCGCAACTGGCTAAGCATGTATACGCTTTCGAGCCTGATCCGCTGGCTTATAAGGAGCTTGAAGTTAATGTGAATCTCAATAAGGGTGCGGAGTGGGGTTCCCGGCTTAGTATCTATAACAAAGCTATTGCTGCAAATTCTGGAACGATAAGGCTGGGAAGCAGAAAGCGTGGCGGGGATTCAATGAGCAGCGTGCTTTTTGCTGATAGGAGTACCAGTTGGGAGATTCAGGCAATCACGCTTCAGCAATTTATTGAAGATGAAAAACTGCAGAATGAGAAGCTGTTCATAAAGATGGATATTGAAGGAGGGGAATATGAGCTTATTCCAAGCTTAAAGCACCTTTTCTCACAGTTTGATGTTGATCTGTATCTTTCGGTGCACCCATTCTATCTCGAAGAAAGCCAGGTGGGCGCTCAAGCGCAGGATAAAGAAAATAGTCTATCAAAGCGAATTTCACAAAGGCTGGCTTTTGTTAAGTATCAGGTCAAACTCCTTCGTTCGCTTCCATTCAAGTACCTCTATCACATAAATGGCCAGCGGCTCAGTCTGTATAAGCAGCTTCTAAAAGCGATAGTGATTGGTGACTTCACTCATGAAATAGTAGCAACAAACACTAAATGGGATAAGTCTTAACTGGGTGATCAGAAAGGTCTTAGGTAGTTACCAGTGATGTTGCTTGGGTGAAGGTTCATTTGCTGAAATGCATTGACGTTAACGTCAATGTCTTCTAGTATTCGTTAAAAGAGGGGTGATTGATGAAATTATGGACTATTTCGGAGTTGTGCCGTGAATTGGGCATAACTACCCGGACGATACGCTTCTATGAAGATAAAGGGTTATTAACCCCGCAACGCTTAGGTGCCAATCGCATTTATAGCTATAAAGATAAGGCGCGGATGCAATTGATTCTGCGTGGTAAACGTCTGGGATTTGCGCTGGATGAAATCAAAGAATACATAGACTTATATGATGCTGACCTTGGCCCTATGCAGCGTGAGCAGATAAATTTTCTGCTGGAGCGGGTAAAGGAGCGGAGAGAGGCGCTGATAAAACAACAAAACGATTTGCAGGAAATGCTGGGTGAGCTGACGCTGATTGAGGATGAATGTCAGGGCATGTTGGACGTCAAGCTGACTGCGAATGGTTAGTAACAAAAAATATCGAAACTAAAAATAGCTGCCTTTCATGTGCAGTGATTGTAAGAACCTAGGAGAATAAAATGAGAAACGTCGTTATTGCCGGATATAGCCGGACTCCCTTTACACTGTCACGCAAAGGTGAGTTGGTGAAAATACGTCCAGATGATCTTGCTGCCACAGCAGTGAAGGGTGTTATGCAGCAAACCGGAGTGGATGGTAATGAGATTGAGGATCTGATCTTGGGTTGCTCGTTTCCTGAAGGCGAGCAGGGCCTGAATGCAGGGCGGCTGGTTGCGCTATTGGCGGGTCTGCCACACACTGTGGCGGGCACCACCGTTAACCGCTTTTGTGGTTCTTCCATGCAATCGATTCATCAGGCTGCCGGTGCCATACAAATGAACGCCGGTGAAGCGTTTATCTGTGCCGGTGTCGAGTCCATGACACGTATTCCGATGGGTGGATTCAACCCTTCCCCTAACCCGGTTCTCTATAAAGACTTACCCGCCGCGTACATTAGTATGGGCATTACCGCTGAGAATCTGGCTAACAAATACAGTATTTCCCGTGAAGAGCAGGAAGCATTTGCAGTGCTCAGTCACCAGAAAGCAGCGGCAGCTCAGGCGGCAGGCAAGTTGGCTGATGAAATCGTGCCGGTAGGCAATGTGATGCAGGATGGTTGCATTCGTCCGGACACTTCGGCTGAAACACTGGCGGGATTGAGGTTGGCATTTGATGAAAATGGCTCAGTGACCGCAGGCACATCTTCACCACTGACTGATGGTGCTTCTGCCACATTGGTGTGTAGCGAAGATTTTGCTAAGGCACATGGTCTGGCTGTATTGGCACGTATTCGCAGTGTGGCAGTGGCAGGTTGTGCACCTGAAGTTATGGGCATCGGCCCGGTTCACTCCACGCGCAAAGCATTAGAGCGTGCTGGTTTGCAAGCCAGTGATATGGATATTATTGAGCTGAATGAAGCATTTGCAGCGCAATCTATTCCTTGTGTGCGTGATCTTGAGTTGGATATGGACAAGATTAATCTGGATGGTGGTGCGATTGCATTAGGGCATCCTCTGGGGGCAACTGGTGCGCGGATTACCGGCAAGGTAGCGTCGCTACTGAAGCGTGAAGGCAAGCAATTTGCATTAGCAACACAATGTATCGGTGGCGGCCAGGGGATCGCAACGATTCTGGAGGCAGTATAATGAGTGCCTTGGAAATCCGTAAAGTTGCGGTGATCGGCGCAGGGGTGATGGGAGCGGGCATTGCCGCTCATATCGCTAATGCTGGTGTACCCGTTGTGCTGCTTGATATTGTGCCGAAAGATGCTGAAAACCGCAGTATCATTGCTGAATCCGCTGTGGCAAAAATGTTGAAAACAGACCCGGCACCCTTCATGCATAAGCGTAACGCCAGGTTAATTACTACCGGCAATCTGGAAGATGATCTGGAATTGCTCAGTGATTGTGACTGGATTGTTGAAGCGATTATAGAAAATCCGGCCATCAAACAGGATTTGTACCGCAAACTGGAAGGTGTGCGTAAGCCTGGGTCAATGTTGTCTTCCAATACTTCCACCATTCCAATGCAAGACCTGATGGATGGCATGGCTGATGGTTTTGGTAAGCATTTTATGATCACCCATTTCTTTAATCCACCACGTTATATGCGCCTGCTGGAGATTGCTTTTAGTGATCAAACTGATGTGGATGGTTTAAAAGCGGTGCGTGATTTCTGTGATGTTAGTCTGGGTAAAGGCGTTGTGGTGTGTAAAGACACGCCGGGATTCATCGCTAATCGGATTGGTATTTTTTGGATTCAGGTCGCAGTGCAGGAAGCCTTTGACATGGGGCTGACTGTTGAGGAAGCGGATGCTGTCGTGGGGAAGCCGGTCGGTATTCCGAAGACGGGTGTGTTTGGCTTATCGGACTTGGTTGGGTTGGACTTACTGCCATACCTCATGGAAAGCATGGAGCGGACGCTACCAGCATCTGATCCGATGCTCGAACGGATTGCTATCCCTGAATTAATAACTAAGATGATTGCGGATGGCTACACCGGGCGCAAAGGTAAGGGTGGTTTTTACCGCCTGAACCGCGAAGGCGGTAAAAAAGTTAAAGAGTCGATTGAT
>CALHAO010000246.1 GCA_937931765.1 uncultured Thiotrichaceae bacterium | reverse complement strand
ATCCACCCACTCCAGAATAACCGCAATAATATTATTAGCAGCATGCACCACCATCGGTGCCAGTAATGAGCGAGTCTTCATATACAACAATGACATCACGATAGCGAAGACAAATGCGCCCAGCACATCAGGGTGCAATATAGCGAATAGTCCGGCGGACAACAGCATCGCCGGTAAGGCACCGAAGCGTAATGTCCAGCGGTTGAGCAGATAACCTCTGAATATAAACTCTTCCAGTATAGGGGCGAAGACAATGGCCATAATAATACCGGCCAGATTCCCCAGCAGATAAACCCCTTCATCATCCCAATACAATAAAGAAGGTGTATCCAACAGCCAGCTTTGCACCAGATCCGGTGCTACCAGTGATAGTGGGTAGAACAGCAGGTAGGTGAAGCCAATTGCAGAAATAATCATGCCGATACTTAAGGTGACATAGCCACGCATTTCATCCGGGCCGGGAACATGCAGCACACTATCCGCCAGCTCGTCCCGATAGGGTGCGGTGACCAACCAGAGTAACCCGCCAATTAGCGGGTAGCTGGTGACCCAAAGCAGGTTTCCTAAAGTAAATATTTTACCGGCGCTAAGTGCATCCGCCGGGTCAATTGTCAGTAATGCTTTATGAAGCAGCAGCGATAAAAAGAACATAACACCAAACAGAATCATAATGACCAGCGCAGAGCGGGTCTGATCAAGTGGGTTGTTTATCATTAAGCTTTCCCCGTTATTTTAAGATTGGCTTGGTCGGAACTGGTGATTTAATTCAGCAGTACAATGCCTGGAGTGGCGTAAATCCGCCACTATGTAGATAAAGGTTAGCGGACTTTCGCCAAATTTTGGTTTGTTTTTTGCTACCAATGATGCAACTATCAAATAACTAACCCATCTGGTAAGCATTGCTAACCAGATGAGTGTAGTTGGCACACTAGTTGCTATAGGTTCAGGGTGGTTTGGGATGGTCTGCATTCCACCTTTGTACAAAATATCATGAGGAGAGTTTTAATGCGTAATACAATGATTGGTCTGGCGGTTTCTGCTGCACTGTTAATGGGTTCTACTAATGCAATGGCGGCGTGTGATGAGGGCGAAGTAGTCATTAAATTCAGCCATGTCACCAATACCGACAAGCACCCGAAAGGTATCGCTGCGTCTTTACTGGAAACGCGTATCAATGAAGAGATGAATGGCAAAGCTTGTATGGAAGTTTTCCCTAACTCTACGTTGTACGATGATGACAAAGCACTGGAAGCCATGCTAAGTGGTGATGTACAACTGGCAGCACCTTCGCTGTCTAAATTTGAAAAATTCACCAAGAAATTCCGCATCTTTGACTTACCATTTTTGTTTACTGATGTCGCAGCTGTTGACCGTTTCCAGAACTCTGAAGCAGGACAGGAATTGTTAGGCTCTATGCGTAAGCGCGGATTGCAGGGCCTGGGCTTTTGGCATAACGGTATGAAGCAGATGTCTGCTAACAAACCATTGATCAAGCCTGAAGATGCAGCTGGACTGAAGTTTCGGGTACAGGCATCAGATGTATTGGTTGCACAGTTTGAAGCACTGGATGCTAACCCACAGAAGATGTCATTTTCTGAAGTTTATGGCGGTCTGCAAACCAAGGTTATCGATGGGCAGGAAAATACCTGGTCGAATATTTATGGTAAGAAGTTCTTTGAAGTACAGGACGGCACCACTGAAACTAACCACGGTATTCTCGACTATCTGGTGGTTACTTCAGCAGAGTGGTTAGATGGCTTGGATGCTGATGTACGTGATCAGTTTCTGACTATCCTGAAGGAAGTGACTGAAACCCGTAATGCGGAATCAACCAAAGTTAATAACGAAAATCGCGATCTGATCAAAGCAGCCAAAGGCGAAGTACGTCAGCTAACGGATGAGCAGCGTGCTGCCTGGGTTGAAGCGATGAAGCCGGTATGGGATAAGTTTAAGGATGACATCGGTGAAGACCTGATGGAAGCCGCACAAAAATCTAACGAGGGATAAAGCAGTCTTGCTTTAATCACCCGATCCCAAGCCTACCCTGTGAATACCATTTTTGCAGGGTAGGTCTATCTATGGGGTAGCCGGTCGCTTTTTCCGCTAATTTCAGGAGGGGTTTTTGATGAGTGCTGCGAGTCATTCGGAAAAAAGTTTCTTTGACCAAATTGAAGAAACCAGTATTGCTGTTTGTCTGGGGCTGATGACACTTATTACATTCGCTAATGTTGTCGCCCGTTATGTCTTTAATTCCAATATTCTCTGGGCTTTGGAACTCACCGTTTATCTGTTTGCCTGGCTGGTGCTCATGGGGTGTTCTTATGGTGTTAAACAGAACTTCCACATCGGTGTTGATGTCGTTATTAATTTATTTTCACCACCGGTACGTCGTATTTTGGCGTTGATTTCGGTGGGGTGTTGCCTGCTGTTTTCCATCTTACTACTGATTGGTTCCTGGGATTATTGGTACGCCTTTGCGACCAAACAGGCCTTTTATGAAACGCAGGATATTCCCATGCCTGATTTCATGCAGTTTCTGGCGGTTTGGCTGAATGAAGGTGAGCAGTATGAAAAAATTCCGCGTTTTATTCCTTATCTGGCTTTACCGTTAGGTATGGCATTGCTGACGTTTCGCTTTGCACAGGTGGCCTGGGATATTTGGCAGGGCAAGGTGGATACCTTGATCGCCAGTCATGAAGCAGAAGAAGCCTTAGAAGAAGTGTTACAAAAGGAGGGCAAATAATATGTTGATTATTTTGTTGTTCCTGATGGTGATTGCCTTCATGTTGATTGGTGTGCCTATTGCGGTGTCATTAGGTTTATCCAGTATTATTTTTCTGATGATCCACTCTGATGCCTCGCTGTCATCGGTGGCACAAACCTTGTTTTCAGCCTTTTCCGGGCACTACACTTTGTTGGCCATACCTTTCTTTATTCTGGCTTCCAGCTTTATGTCTACCGGTGGTGTGGCTAAACGCATTATCCGTTTCGCGATTGCCTGTGTCGGTTCATTGCCGGGCGGATTAGCGATGGCGTCTGTATTCGCTTGCATGATGTTTGCAGCACTATCAGGTTCTTCACCAGCGACTGTGGTGGCGATTGGTACTATTGTTATCGCCGGAATGGTGAGTTCGGGTTATACCAAAGAGTTTGCAGCGGGTGTCATTTGTAATGCAGGAACGCTAGGTATTTTGATTCCACCCTCCATTGTGATGGTAGTTTATGCGGCGGCTACTGATGTATCCGTCGGGCGTATGTTTCTCGGTGGTGTGATTCCCGGTCTAATGGCGGGCGGCATGCTGATGGTGGGTATTTATATTGCTGCCCGTTGGAAAGGTTTGCCGTCACAGCCGTTTGAAGGTTGGGGTGAAGTGTTGTCTTCTGC
>CALHAO010000245.1 GCA_937931765.1 uncultured Thiotrichaceae bacterium | reverse complement strand
ATCAAGCGCATTGAAGACATTGGTCGCCATAAGATTGTGCGCACTGATTACGCAGGCCATGAACTCAATGTCATCGTGGCTGAGAATGAGCCGGTGAGCAACGAATATACTTATCTGAATTTTGATTCCGCACAGATCAATGTTTATGCCAATGACTGGCTGGTCAACAGGGAGGGCGAATCATGAATAAAACCTGGAACAACAAAGCCTGGTGGATGGTGCTGCCGGTGGTATTGCTGGTGGCGTTTAGTGCGGTGATTCCACTGATGACCGTGGTCAATTATGCGGTTCAGGACACTTTTGGCAACAATCAATTTTTCTGGGCCGGATTAAGCTGGTTTGAAGAAATCATGAATTCGGAACGCTTCATTAATGCGCTGGGTCGGCAATTCATGTTCAGTGGCATTATTCTCGCCATAGAGATTCCGTTAGGTATTTTTATTGCGATGAATATGCCCAAAAAGGGCTGGGGCGTACCGGTTTGTCTGGTGCTGATGTCGCTGCCCTTGTTAATACCGTGGAATGTGGTGGGCACGATCTGGCAGATCTTTGGTCGGGTGGACATCGGTTTATTAGGTGCGTCAATGGCGGCATTGGGCATCGATTACAACTACACTCAAAATATCGTTGACGCCTGGCTGACCATTATTGTGATGGATGTCTGGCACTGGACTTCGTTGGTCGCGCTGCTGTGTTATGCCGGTTTGCAATCGATTCCGGAAGCCTATTATCAAGCCGCGAAAATTGATGGTGCCAGCAACTGGGCCATTTTCCGTTATATCCAGCTGCCTAAAATGGCAGGGGTATTGCTGATTGCGGTGCTACTGCGCTTTATGGACAGCTTCATGATTTATACCGAGCCGTTTGTAGTCACCGGCGGCGGCCCTGGTACGGCGACCACTTTCTTGTCTATTGATCTGGTGAACATGGCAATCGGGCAGTTTGACCTTGGCCCAGCGGCGGCCTTCTCGCTGATTTACTTCCTGATCATTTTACTGGTGAGTTGGATATTTTATACCGTGATGACCAATATGGATAAGGAGGGCTAAGCTATGAATACCATGACCAAACAAGCACCACTGCCCTTCGGATTGCCACGGCTGCGAGGGCTGAGTGTGACGCGACAGGGCATCGTAATGACAACCTACATTGTGTTTCTGTTGCTGCCGATTTACTGGCTGCTGAACATGAGCCTGAAGACCAATGAGGAGATTCTATCTACCTTTAGCTTGTGGCCACAGAATCTGACTTTTGATAATTACATGACTATTTTCACTGACCCTAGTTGGTATAACGGTTATATCAATTCAATGACTTATGTAACGATGAATGTGGTGATTTCGGTGTCGGTGGCGCTACCCGCTGCCTACGCCTTTTCGCGTTATCGTTTTCTGGGCGACAAACATTTATTCTTCTGGCTGCTGACTAATCGCATGGCTCCGGCGGCTGTATTCGCCCTGCCCTTTTTCCAGCTGTACAGCTCGGTGGGTTTGTTTGATACGCATATCGCTGTAGCCCTTGCACACTGCTTGTTTAACGTGCCATTAGCGGTGTGGATTCTGGAAGGCTTTATGTCCGGTGTACCCAGAGAAATTGATGAAACCGCTTATATCGATGGTTATAGCTTTGGGCGATTCTTCACGCGTATTTTCATGCCGCTGATTGCATCCGGTATCGGTGTGACCGCCTTCTTCTGCTTCATGTTTTCATGGGTAGAGTTGCTGTTGGCCAGGACACTGACTTCTGTCGTAGCCAAACCCATCGCGGCCACCATGACGCGCACGGTGTCCGCCTCGGGGATGGATTGGGGGGTGTTAGCCGCCGCCGGTATTCTGACTATTATCCCAGGTGCGCTGGTGATTTGGTTTGTTCGTAATTATATAGCCAAGGGCTTTGCCCTCGGTCGGGTATAGGAGAAGACAATGGCGTGGATGGCATGGACATGGCAGACAGCATTGTTTTTTGTGCTGATTTTTCTGACGCTGGTAAGCATGGGGGTATGGAGTGTTAAAGCACCACAAGCCCCGCGCAAAGGTATTCTGATGATAGAAACCACACCCGGCGATCGATTATTTATTTCACTGTTAGGCAGCGCATGGATTTGTCTGAGCTGGCTGGCAATGTTTGGCTCACCGTTGTGGTGGGCGTTGTTAGTGTGTGTAGTGTTTGCAGCCGCCGTTTTCAGGTGGGTGTAATTTTATATCGTCTCGGAGGAGATATAATGAAAGTTAAAAAGTTAACCAGCGTCATTGGCGCAATATTACTGTTTGGTACCAGCCAAATGGCAATAGCCGATATGGACGCTGCAAAGAAATGGGTGGCTGATGAATTCCAGCCCTCCGCATTATCACAAGAAGAACAGATGAAGGAAATGGAGTGGTTTATTAAAGCCGCTGAACCCTTCAAAGGCATGGAAATCAATGTAGTGTCGGAAACCATCGCCACGCATGAGTATGAGTCTAAAACGCTGGCGAAAGCATTTGAAGAAATTACGGGTATTAAAATCACTCATGATTTGATTGGTGAGGGTGATGTGGTTGAAAAACTGCAAACTCAAATGCAATCCAATAAAAATATCTATGATGCTTATATTAATGACTCAGACCTGATCGGTACGCATTGGCGTTATCAACAGGCTCGCAACCTCACCGACTGGATGGCTGGTGAAGGTAAAGATGTCACTAATCCGGGTTTGGACCTGGAAGATTTTATCGGCCTGAGCTTTACCACCGGCCCGGA
>CALHAO010000244.1 GCA_937931765.1 uncultured Thiotrichaceae bacterium | reverse complement strand
CCCACCAGAAAGGTGAGTGGAATAAAAATGGTGGCGATGATGGTGAGCACGCGCATGATGTCATTCATACGGTTGTTCAGGCTCGATAGGTACAGGTCGAGTAAGCCGTTAAGCATTTCCCGGTAGGTTTCAATCAGGTCGATAATCTGGATGACATGATCGTGACAGTCATTGAAATAAAGCCGGTGAGCGGGGTTTAGTACATCAATCTCATCGCGTAACAGTTGGTTCAGTACTTCGCGTTGTGGCCAGAGTGTTTTACGTAATAACAGCAAATCCCGTTTCAGCCGGTGCAAAGTGTGCATTTGCGATTTATCCGGGTTCTGCAGGATATTTTCTTCCAGTGTTTCGATGGAGTCACTCAGGTTTTCCAATACCGGAAAGGCTGCATCAATGACCGTATCGATGAGCACATAGAGTAAGTAACTCGCGTCATTATGCCTCAGACGGCCCAGTTGCTGGCGCAAGCGTTCCCGCACCGGCTCAAAAATAGCGCCATCACTCTGACACAGGCTAATAATTTTACCCTGGCTGGCAAATAAGCTGATCTGTTCGATAATAATTTCTTCATCGACTAATTTGGGCAGATTCAGAATAATAAACACATAGTTGTCTAAATGGTCTATTTTGGGCCGTTGACCATGATTGAGCAGGTCTTCCAATGCCAGTGGATGGATTTTATTCAATGCACCTAAGTGCCGGATAGTTTCCGGATCATGCAACCCACTAATGTCCAGCCAGGTAACAGCGTTCGTGTCAGTTTTGATGGTTTGGGTTTGTTCTATGTCAGTACAGAGCACTTCCTGTAATGCATTATTGTCGTATCCCCACAGGCGCACTGTGTAGTCATCATCGTGCTCATGGTGAGCAATGAGTGTTCCCGGTGGGGTGCCAGGAGGGTGATAGTTTTTATCAAAAGCTTTCATAGCTTCCTGATTTATTAAGACTCAGCTTCGGGGAAGCCATTACTTCCTGCTCATGGCCGCCGCCATGTAAAGTCACTTGTGTGAAAGGAATTTCCCAATTATTTTCTGTGCATGCATCCACGCACCAGCGTTGTATAGCACGCTTGAGACGATTGTATATGTCACCCAAATGGCCCTTGAAGTCGGCGATAACTACTATGTCCAGCGATGAGACATTCGCGTACTCAAATTCAACACGAAGATTTAGCATGTCTTTGGTGTAGCCTTCTTCTTCCACTCTTTTCACGATGGTTTCATGGAGAATTTCCAGTACCGTAGTGGTACTGATCGCTTGCAGGTCATAACTGATACCAATGGTTTCCTTAATGCGGAAGTTCACTGACAGGTTCAGTGGTGAGAGTGATAAAAAGTCAGATGTCTGGTAGGTTTTATGCGAACCGCCGCGCTGTACCAGCTTAACAAATTCGCATGAAATACCGATGACTTTACCGCGTACACCATCGGAGAGCATAACCCAATCACCTTTGGCGCAAGGGAACCAGGGTTCATCGGAGTTACAAGCACGTGATTTGAGGTCAATCAGTTCTCTAATCGGTACACGTTGTCTGAGGCCAGCTGTCGGGTTTTCCAATATGGAAAAAATATTAATGGCCTCTACGCGCCATGGTATACCATCCAGAAAAATGCGCTCGCCTTCTCTGACTGAGCCTACATTCAAAAATAATTGAATTTGTGCCCAGTACTCAGGAACGACAGATTTCAATGACCAGGCAATGCCAAGCAGAATCAATAAGCTAAAGCTGAACAGTACCCAGTCTTCCGCCAGATAAAAGATAATCACCGGGCAGATAATGATTAAGATGAAGGTGAGTACCCTTTGAAACAGATCCAGCAGGCGTAGACGGAAACTGCGTGAGCGGCGGTTGAAGGCCGGGACTGTTCTTTTGATCAAACTCCTGAATAAGTGGGATAAGAAAAATATCATGGCCATCGCTAATAACGCCTGCGATATGTAGAGGCCTCTTTGTTGAAAAAACTGGGTGAAATAGTTTTGTGTTGATTCAGCAAAGGGGACTTCTGCTTCGGTTAATTTTTTTAATTGTTGTGCGGCACTGGTCTGTTGGCTGGTGGTTAGTGCTTCCTGTTTTTCCCAGAATTCAATCTTGCTGTTCAGAATTTTTCTTAGCGCTTTGTTGTCATCGGCATGGCTGATTAGCTCTGATAAATGCGCAATTGCTTCACCGATGTATTTTTGTTTTTCCTCATTTTTGGCGATTTTTTCACGTAATTCAGCTTTGTTGCGCACATCCTTAGTCAGATGATTCATTTCTTGCAGCGTTGGCCGGATCAGTGAAACAATTTCTTCCTCCAGGCTGAATGTTTCATCGGGTTGTTCTTTGATGGTGGACAGGTCGGTATCCGTGGCTATTTCTTCAAAGTTCAGATCAGTCTCCAGCAGCTCTCTTTCTACTGTGGCGATTTTTTCTAATAAATTATTTTTTTCTGTCTCCGAAATAACAGATTTAAGCTGCGCCCGGTGGTTCTTTAATGATTCATTTAAACTGGCTTTGATCTCAATAATGGCCTGTAATGCTTCCAACTTCTCAGCAATGACAACCTTTTCTTTTGTCGGTACAGTCACTTCTCCGACAGCGTTAACGCTGCAACTAAGCATTAATAACAAGCAGCCAGCTACACCGAGCAACACAGACCTAAGCATAAAATAAGCACCCTTCATTTTTGTACAATTTAAGCAAGAAACCATCCATCATGATAGTCAGAACCTATTGGCTGCCAGCAGGCAAAAAAAACCACGTTAACAATGCATTAGGGATGTATAGAATTTACCCTAATTTGGATGCATTGTTATACGCGGAAACTCACAAAAAAGTAGATAGTTATGCACGTAAAACGGCTACATGCTCATTGGCGGAATGGAAACTACGCTTTTCGTGTGTTTTTTTAATGGTTACATTTTGCGATAGATGACTTCTTGTAAACGCTATTCATACAATGAGACAGGATTCAGGCACAAAAAGTCACAATTTTTAATAGTTTCTTGCTGATAAATCGCGCTTAGTATTTGCATTCCGCCACACATAGCTATAAATAGTTACCAAAGGAATGTGACTTTTCCTCCCCCCAACCAATCCCAACTTAAACGAGAATGATGAAGCTAGCTTTGCAAGACATTGAAGATGCGGAATTAATTGAGCGCTGTCGTACTGAATTGCCTTATGTCATGGATGCCTTTAGTGAGTTGATCAAGCGTCATGAACGTTATGTGTTTAATGTGTGCCGTCGTTACTTTGGTTCGGAAGATGAGGCCGAGGACATCACACAAGAGGTGTTTCTCAAGGTATTCCATGCGTTGCCAACTTTTGAGGGGCGTGCCCAGTTCCGCACCTGGCTGTTTCGCATTGCAATTAATCAGTGCCATGCGGTGGCTGAAAAAAATAAGCATTTTGTCAAACATGAGAATTACGATAGTGAAGATGATTTCCTGGACACACTGCCCGGCGATGATTCACCGCATCAGGTGCTGAGCGATGAAGACGAGCGTGACTGTGTGCAGCGCAGTCTGCTGCATCTGCGGCAGCAGGATATGGAAATTCTGAATCTGCGTTTTATGGGCGAACTGTCGCTTGAAGAGATTGCAGATACACTGAGCAGCAAAATAAGTGCTACTAAAATGCGTTTCTATCGGGCGATGGAACAATTTAAAAAGGTTTACGAAAAACTATGTATGTGAGAAAAAAATGGCTCAGCCACCTGAACCGCTAGAAGAAGAATTACGCGTTGTTTGGCACAACGCTGCCAACACCCGTAAAAATACTGCACCACGTCGTGTCGAGTCGATACTGGATAGCTCACGCGCTGAGTTGGCACTACGTGAGCTATTCATTTTTTTTACGCACATGGTCAAAGCATTTTTTATGTTGCTGAACGCCGTTTTACAAAGTCTGTTCGGCCAGGACAGTCCACCCACAAAGACTGATCATCATGAGGAACAGGTGAAATGACCGCCGCAAAAGCAACGGAAGAAATTACTAAAAAACTGGGGACTGTTAAAGAAGCACTCCAATTGGAAAAGATTCAAAGCACGGCGATTGACCCTTTGTTTCAACAGTGGGCTGAGCTGATTGGTTTTTTACCGAAAGTTATTGCGGCGCTGATTGCTTTGGTTGTTGGCCTGCTGATCGGTTATGTCCTTGGCAAGTTGACGGCATCAGTGCTCAAACGCATGGGCATCGATAAGCTCAGTCGTTCGGCGGGTGTCAACGACATGATGACCGAGCGTGGCCTGAAGAGCACGCCGTCCAAGTTGATCGGGAAAATCGTATTTTGGCTGGTGGCCTTTACCGCTTTTATTCCCGCCACGGAACTGCTGGGTGTTAAAGAGCTGGTCGAAATTACTCAAACTTTTGTGTTGTTTATTCCGAAGATTATTATCGCTATTATTATTCTGATCTTCGGTTTTGTCATTGCTAACTCCTTACGCCGAAACATCCGCAGCAATAAAAGCCGCTTAGGGCTGACCTCGACAAAAACAGTGGGTGCGATGGTGTATGGTCTCACTGCCGCAGTGACCGTGGTGGTAGCTTTGGGGCAGTTGGAGCTGGATACCCGATTATTACATACCGTATTAATTACCATTATTGCGTCGATTTGTGCGGCGCTCGCCCTGGCGGTAGGACTGGGCAGTCGTGAACTGGCGCATAATCTGGTAGCGGGGTTTTATGCCCGCGAGAATTTCAAGCCCGGTAGCCGGATCAGTTTTGGTGAACATGAGGGGGAATTACAGGAAGTACGCTCCCAAAACACAGTGCTTAAGCTGGATGATGGCAGCAGTGTATCGATACCCAATAGCCATTTATTTCAACATGCTGTGAAAAGTAGTGAAACAGTAGAAAAATAATTGTGACTTCTGGCTGTGAAAACCCCTCTCACTATTAAGCGATGTGATATATAAACTGTCAGGTACACCGTTTACCTATCTTTTTTCAATCAACCCGAGCAAAGATTTGTGACAAGCACCACAAATGAACTGATTACTGTTGGCTGGCGTGAATGGGTTTCGCTCCCTGCGCTGGGACTACCTGCTATCAAAGCAAAAATTGATACAGGGGCACGCACCTCTGCATTGCACGCCTTTTCACTGGAACGTTACCGGCATGAGGGGCGTGACATGATACGTTTCCACATGCACCCGATACAACTTCAGACTAAAACAGTGGTGGTGTGTGAGGCGTTGTTAAAAGATGAACGTGAGGTCACTGATTCAGGTGGACATACTGAATTACGTTATGTCATTGAAACCCCGCTACACCTGGCTGACACATCCTGGCCGATTGAGCTGACACTAACGAACCGCGATAACATGCGCTTCAGGATGCTTATCGGACGGCAAGCCATGAACAATAGGTTATTAGTTAACCCGGCACGCGCTTATTTACAAGGTAAGAAAGCTATAAAGAGTCATTACCCCTCCGGGTAATTTGATCTAACCAGGAGAAATACCATGAAAATCGCTATTTTATCCAGAAACCGTAAGCTTTATTCTACGCGCCGCCTTATTGAAGCGGCTGAGAAGCGTGGTCACGAAGTCAGGGTCATTGATATCCTGCGTTGTTATATGAACATCGCGTCGAATAAACCGATGGTTTATTTTAAAGGCGAAGCGTTAGAAGGTTTTGATGCAGTTATTCCACGTATTGGTGCCTCTGTTACTTTTTATGGTGCGGCGGTTTTACGCCAGTTCGAAATGATGGGTGTTTACCCTGTCAACGAATCGGTCGCCCTGAATCGCTCCAGAGATAAATTACGTTCTTTACAGCTGCTATCACGCAAGGGTATCGGCCTGCCGGTCACTGGTTTTGCCAATAAGCCGGACGATGTTAAAGAAGTCATCAAACTGGTGGGTGGCGCTCCCGTAGTTATCAAGCTACTGGAAGGCACGCAAGGCATCGGCGTGGTGTTGGCTGAGACGCAGAAAGCAGCAGAAAGTGTTATGGAGGGCTTTATGGGCCTGAAGGCTAATATTCTGGTACAGGAATTTATAAAAGAAGCTGGCGGCGCTGATATTCGTTGTTTTGTTGTCGGTGGTAAAGTGGTAGCAGCGATGAAACGTCAGGGTGCACCGGGCGAGTTCCGTTCTAACCTGCATCGGGGCGGATCAGCTTCTTTAGTGCGTCTGACGCCGGAAGAACGCTCTACAGCGGTAAGGTCAGCGCAAATTATGGGGCTTAATGTCGCGGGCGTTGATTTATTACGCTCCAATCATGGTGCCGTAGTGATGGAAGTGAATTCATCACCGGGACTGGAAGGTATTGAACATGCCAGTGGTAAGGATGTTGCCGACCTGATTATCCAGTTTATTGAGAATCAGGCAAAACCCGGTAAGACTGCCACTAAGGGAAAAGGCTAATACGCTTATATGCCATTAAAACAAGACTCAATCACCGTGGGTGGAACCACGGTGAATGCGGGTGAACGTAAATATATTGACCTGCCACTGCCACACCTTTATTCACACTCACCAGTGAATATGCCGGTTCATGTTATTCATGGCCGTAAAGCCGGGCCGCGTCTCTTTGTCTCTGCGGCGATTCATGGTGACGAGATTAATGGTGTGGAGATTATCCGCCGCTTGTTACACACCAAAGCACTGGAAAATCTCAAAGGCACATTAATCGCAGTGCCGGTGGTGAATGTGTTCGGTTTTAATAATAAGTCACGTTACCTGCCGGATCGCCGTGATCTGAATCGCTGTTTTCCGGGCAGCGAGCGCGGCTCTCTGGCTGGACAGATTGCACGACTTTTTATTGATAACATCGTGTCTCATTGCACGCATGGTATTGATTTGCATACGGCAGCTGTCGGGCGCAGTAACCTGCCACAAATCCGCACTGACCTTGAAGACAATCCCGGCATGTTGGAAATGGCACAGGCTTTTCATAGCCCGGTGATATTAAATGCGCCGATCCGGGATGGTTCACTACGCAGTGTAGCGCGTGAATATAATGTACCGGTGATGCTCTATGAAGCGGGGGAGGCTTTGCGTTTCGATGAGATTCCGATTCGTGCCGGTGTGCGGGGTGTACTGTCTACGATGCGCCATTTGGGGATGTTGCCAATGGGTAAATCACGTAAAACCCCAGCTTCGTCTATGCTAAGTCATGGTAGTAAATGGGTGCGTGCGCCGCAAAGTGGTATTTTGCGAGTGATGAAATCTATGGGTAAACATGTCAATGAGGGTGATATTCTGGGTTATGTTGCTGATCCGTTTGGTACTACAGAAGAAATTATTTACTCTCATTTAAGCGGTATTATCATTGGGCGCTCAACGTTGCCACTGGTTCATGAAGGCGAAGCTTTGTTTCATATTGCTGGCATTGATGATGCCGACGATATTAATGGCACGCTGAAACAATTTAATCATGAAATCGACCCGGATATGGAAAACCTTTTTAGCTGATGTATTCTCTTGATTCGCGATGTACCAAGTTCCACCTGATCGCTATGTGCTTTTGGTTTGTAGGGTGTTTACTACTGATTCCAACCCCCGGCCTGGCGGCAGACAGTCCCACAGCCCCGAATGCTGAGGCACCTGGCTTAAGTGACTATATACGTGATGTTGATCATGCTGAAACCCTTTTTAAAAATGATAAAACTAATACTGAGGCGCTGAAAGACAACGCTAAAAAAGCATTGGTGGCCACTACTTATGCGAAGGGTTGTATCACCGAAAACGAAGCAAAGCTGTTAAAAATTGACTCAGGAATGGAGGCACTGGGGAAGGTTGAAGTTAATACCAAGGACGCGATGGCAATACCTCGCCGTGAGTTGGAGCAACAGAAAAAGGACATTGAAAAAGTTCTGGCACAGTGCCGCTTACTGAGTTTACGTGGCAATGATTTACTGACTCAGATGCAAACGGCTGAGCAGGATGCCATCAAACAACTGCTGTTTGCAAAAACACCGTCGTTGTTACACTACTCAATGAGCATCGTGTCACAGCCGCTTTTGCTTAAACAGGAAGCGACCGATGTTATGCAGGCGTTGGTTAATCTGCCTGTTGATAGAGGCACGCTTTTTAGTGCATTGGTTTATGGTTTGTTGGGTGCACTGGTGGGATTGTTCTGGAGCCTGTATACGCAGAATTACACAAAAACTAAGCCGTCTAACCTGATAAAAACCAGCCCCGCACTGGCGACCGTCTGGAATAGTGTTATCCGGGTTTCTCCCGGTTTACTAATGTTTGGCTTGATCTATCTGCGCTTCCTGTATTCGCCTACAGGCGCGGAGGCAGCGAACGATAAGTCAGTGGATAATATCGCATTAACTTTACTGGTCTTTACCATCAGCTATACCATTCTGCGCGCGATGTTAAAACCCAATACTAATCTGGAAGGGTTTGCGCCTTTGATACCCAATACCAGTCGTAAATTGTTTTACTGGTGGCGGCTTTTGTTATTAGCCACGTTGTTGGGGGCGTTGTTTCATTCCGCGATTTTTGACACTGAACCACCGAGTAATCTGGTGGGTTTAATCCGTATCAGTCTTGGCACCATGATCGGCCTGGCGCTGATGCGGGTAGTCTGGTTGCTACGTAAACACTTACCCATCGTTAAACGGCTACACCTGAATTTTCTGTCGATAGCCGTGATTTTGGTGGCTATTGGCGCACTTGTATGGGGTTATAGCAACTTCTCAGTGTTTTTGTTCCGGGGTGTGTTTGGTACCTTGTTCATTCTATTGCTGGGGTGGTTATTAATCCGTATTCCGGTTGAAATCTTCGATAGCATGGATGCGGGTGCTTGTTCCTGGCAGAAAAAACTACGCAAAAGAATGAGCCTGACGAATGAACAAATTGTTCCCGGACTGATTTGGTTACGCTTGGTGCACATGCTGGTGGTGGGTGGTGTCATCATCATTGCTTTATTAAGGCTTTGGGGGATGTCGGAACAGCGTTTCAATCTGTTGATAGCCGATATTATTAATGGCTATCAAATTGGCGAGTTCACGCTGGAGCCATTGAATATTCTGAGTGGCTTATTAATTCTTTCCTTTGGTGTGTTACTCACTCAATTTGTTAAGCGCAGCCTGTCGCAAAATTGGCTGGAGCGAACTAACTTAAGTCGGGGAGCAAGAGAAGCCACAGTCACCATCACCGGATACACTGGCATCACCCTGGCCTTTTTTGTGGGTTTGTCTGCCGCCGGTATAAACTTCGGCAATCTGGCAATTATTGCCGGTGCACTGTCACTGGGTATTGGTTTTGGCTTACAGAATATTGTTAATAACTTTATATCAGGCCTGATCTTGTTGTTTGAGCGTCCTATCCGGCGGGGTGATTGGATTCGTGCCGGTACTTCCGAAGGTTATGTCAAAGACATTAGCATCCGTTCTACGGTGATCCACACCTTTGACCGTGCTGATATTATTGTGCCGAATTCGGAACTGATCTCAAATCAGGTCACCAATATGATGCTCAATGATCAGTTCGGGCGCATTATTATTCCGGTGCGGGTGGCTTATGGCACGGATACTGAACTGGTGATTCATACCTTAAGAGGTGTTGCTGAAATTAACTCCAATGTCCTCCGTGAAGACGGCAAGTTACAGATCCAAACCTTTTTCCGTAGCTTTGGTGAAACCGCAATGAATTTTGAATTGCGAGTGCATATTAAGGATGTGGAAAATATAATGGCGATTACCAGCGAATTGAACCTAGCGATTGATAAAGCGTTCCGCAAAGCCGGGATCGAAATTCCTTTGCCCCGGCAAATTGTTTATTTGGAACGCGAAGAGCAAAACTCAAAGCAAGAATAAAGTCGCCAAGCCCAGAAAGCTAACAAAGCCCACTACATCCGTCGCGGTGGTCAGCACCACACCACCCGCTAACGCCGGATCAATGCCTACACGTTTCATCAACATGGGAATGCCGAAACCGGATATTGAAGCGACCAATAAGTTAACCACCATTGAGGCGGCTAGCACTAGGCTGATGCGTATATCATCAAACCACAAATAAGAGACTATGCCGACCACAACTGCCCAGGTGAAACCACTGATCACCGAAATGGCTATTTCTTTATAAGCCAGCCACCTTGCATTAGCCGCACTGATGGTGCCGGTGGCAAGACCACGTATCACCAGTGTCAACGTTTGACCTCCGGCAATACCACCCATGCTGGCGACAATCGGCATTAATACCGCCAGCGCTACAATCTTATCTAATGCGACGGCGAATAAACCAATGACCCAAGCAGCCATAAAGGCGGTAATTAGGTTGAGGCCTAGCCAGAATAAACGCCGTTTTGCGCTGGGAATAATCGGTGAAAATAAATCTTCACCTTCGTCCAGTCCCACCGCACCCATGATCTGGTGGTCAGCTGATTCCTGTAATACGTAGACCATTTCATCCAGCGTAATACGTCCTAATAACTCACCTTCATCACCGACTACCGGTACTGAACTCAACTCGTGATCCTGGAATAAAATCGCCAGTTCGTTTTGTGGCATTTCAGGTGCAACAGTGAGCACATCCGTTTTCATAATATCGGCTACCTGTGACGCAGGGTTTCGCGTTAACAGGTCGGACAGCAGTAATTCACCCTGAAACTTATTCTGGCGGTCAATGACGATAAATCCCGTGGTGTATTTGGGAATAGTTTCATGGATGCGCAGGAAGCGCAGTACGGTTTCCAGTGTAATATCGGAGCGTATCGCAATGACTTTTCTGTTCAATAAGCGGCCTGAAGAGTCCTCCGGAAAAGCCAGTGTCGCATCCAGCTCCTGCAATACATCCTCATCCAGTGATGAGCGCACTGCTTCGTTTAGTTCATCGGGGAAGGTTTCCAGCATGTCTGCCAGATCATAGCTCTCCAGATTATTAACCGCTTCGACGACCTGTTGTTGATCAAGGTGACTGGCCAGCGATAGACGCGCTACTTCCCCTAATTCGACTAATACCTCACCGTGATGATGCTCAGGGATATAGGGCCATAATTGAGTACGCGACGCATCCGGCAATGACTCCAACAGGTGGGCGATTTCACCGCTGCTCCTGTCCGTTAGCAGCGAATGTAACGTTGAATCATCGTTAGCCGGTAATGCATCCATCACCAGTCCGATAAGGTCAGTGGCGCTGGCTTTTATGGGTAAACTATCAGTCATGATCTACTATCCTCCTGCAGCTTGCTCAGTTTCT
>CALHAO010000243.1 GCA_937931765.1 uncultured Thiotrichaceae bacterium | reverse complement strand
CTATTACAGATTAGCCAGTAAAGTTACTCACCATACTAATCATCACACCCGCCGCAATCGCAGATCCGATAACACCTGCCACATTTGGCCCCATAGCGTGCATCAACAAGTGATTATGCGGATTAGCTTCCAATCCAACCTTATTAGATACCCGTGCAGCCATCGGTACAGCAGACACACCCGCCGAACCAATCAGCGGATTAATAGGCGTATCCGAGAACTTATTCAGCAACTTAGCCAACAATACACCACAAGCCGTACCGATGCAGAATGCAACAGCACCCAGTACCAGAATACCCAGTGTTTCCATGTTCAGGAATTTATCAGCACTCATCTTTGAACCTACACCCAGACCCAGAAAGATAGTGACAATATTGATCAGGGCATTCTGTGCAGTATCACTCAGACGATCAACCACTCCAGCTTCACGCATCAGATTACCGAAACAGAACATACCCAGCAGTGGTGCCGCAGCGGGTAGGAACATCGCCACCAGTATCAGCAATAACAAAGGAAATATAATTTTCTCAGTACGTGATACCGGACGCAGTTGCTCCATCTTAATCGCACGTTCTGCCGGTGTCGTCAACGCACGCATAATCGGTGGCTGGATAATCGGCACCAAAGCCATATACGAGTAAGCAGCAACCGCCACAGGCCCCAAAATATCAGGCGATAACTGACTGGTCACAAAGATAGCCGTCGGGCCATCCGCGCCACCAATAATGCCGATAGAAGCGGCATCATTAATACTGAAGTCAAAGATACCCAGCGCACTGAAAGAAACAGCACCTATTACCGTGGCAAAGATACCAAACTGTGCCGCAGCACCTAATAGTAGTGTTTTAGGGTTAGCCAACAACGGCCCAAAATCCGTCATCGCCCCGACACCCATGAAAATAATCAGCGGGAACATGCCGGAGGCAATACCCATTTCATAGATGTAATACATCATGCCACCAGGGCTTTCTAAGTGCCCCAGTGCATCATAAATGGGTGCCGCATCAAAACCGGCACCCGGCACATTGACTAACACCGTACCCAAACCGATAGGCAACAGTAGCAAGGGTTCAAAATTCTTAGCAATCGCCAGATAGAGCAAACCGAAGCCAACGATCATCATCGTCAATTGTCCCGGCGTGAGCTGAGCCAGACCTGAGTCGTTCCAGAGCAATAATAGCTGTTCCATGATATTGCCCCTTAAGCCAGAGTAACCAGCGTATCACCCACTGACACCGCATCGCCTTCTTTAGCAACTACTTCTGCGATAACACATGTTCTCGGTGCACTAATAGAAGTTTCCATTTTCATCGCCTCAAGAATAATCATTGTTTCACCTTCTTCAACTTCATCACCAGGTTCTACCAATACCTTAAAGATATTGCCTGCTAACGGTGCCGGGAAGGGTTCGCCCTCAGCGGAAGCAGCAGCCTGAGTCGCACCACCGGCAGCAATAGCGCCTGTTGGTGGTACAATGCCGGTAATATCACCACCGTTACCCACAGTGACGGTATAACTCTGACCTTCAACCTCTACCGTGTAAATCTCTTCACCAGAATCACTCATTACCGCATTACCTTCGTTACCGGTAGGTACCGGTTCAAACGCAGCAGGGTTATCACGATTCTCAAGGAATTTCAGACCGACTTGCGGGAATAAGGCATAAGTTAATACGTCGTCAATTAAGCCTTCACCTTCAGTCAGCTTGATCGACTTCTCCGTCGCAATTCCCTTCAATTCAGCGGTTAGCTTATCCACTTCAGCTTCCAGCACATCAGCCGGACGACAAGTCATTAACTCATCACCATCCAATGCACGCGCTTGTAATTCAGCATTCATGGGTGCAGGTGTAGCACCGTATTCACCGCGCAAAACACCCGTTGTCTCTTTAGACATCGACTTGTAACGCTCACCGGTTAATACATTCAATACAGCCTGTGTGCCGACAATCTGTGAAGTCGGCGTGACTAAAGGAATATAACCAAGATCCTTACGCACCAAAGGAATCTCATTCAGCACCGCATCCATTTTATCGCCTGCACCCTGTTCGCGCAGCTGACCTTCCATATTAGTCAGCATGCCACCTGGTACTTGCGCCAGCAGTATTCTTGAATCAACACCTTTCAGAGAACCTTCAAATTTCGCGTATTTCTTCCTGACTTCACGGAAATAAGCCGCAATTTCTTCCAGTTTTGCCAGATCAAGACCAGTGGCCCGCTCATGTTCTTCCATAATAGCAACGACTGATTCTGTCGCAGAATGACCATAAGTCATCGCCATTGAAGAGATAGAGGTATCAACCACATTCGCGCCAGCTTCCACACACTTCACGATGGTTGCTGTAGACAGCCCCGTAGTCGCATGACAGTGAATATGGATAGGCACATCAACTGTTTTCTTTAATGCGCTGACCAGTTCAAAACCTGTGTAAGGCCGTAATAAACCGGCCATGTCTTTAATACAGATCGACTCAGCGCCCATGTCTTCCAGCTGCTTGGCCAGATTCAGCCACAACTCCAGGTTATGCACAGGACTCAGGGTATAAGACAAGGTGCCCTGAGCATGCTTGCCTACTTTTTTGACGGCTGCCAAGGCTGTCTGCATATTGCGCGGGTCATTCATAGCATCAAATACGCGGAAGACATCCACACCATTAACAGCGGCGCGCTCAACAAACTTTTCTACAACGTCATCTGCATAATGGCGGTAACCCAAAATATTCTGACCACGGAACAACATCTGTTGTGGCGTATTCGGCATTACAGCTTTAATTTCACGAATACGCTCCCAAGGGTCTTCGCCCAAGAAACGGATACAGGAGTCAAAAGTAGCGCCACCCCAGCTTTCCACTGACCAGAAACCGATCTGGTCCAGTTTTTCAGCAATAGGTAACATATCATCAAGGCGCATGCGCGTAGCAAACAATGACTGGTGCGCATCACGCAGCACAACGTCAGTTATTCCCAATTTCTGGGTCGGATTGGTGGTATCAGTGTTCTGGCTCATCAGGGTTTCTTCTCGTCAAAAAGGCGATGGAGGATTAAATCGTGCATCTCGGTGCTTAATCACAGCTATGCACCGGAGTGCGTCATTGCAGCTAAATCGTAGCGGGAATTGAAATTTCTTGACACGTCAACGCGAACGATGCTGCTCTATAGCGGCCTGAATAATTTTTAGTGTTAGCGGGGAGACAGCCGTCTTTGCAGATTTTTTACGAACCGGCTTTGCTGGCTCTTCTACCTGCGGGAACCAACGCTGTATCACTTTGGACATTCCGGAGGTGGCAAAAATCAGCAAGGTTAGAAATGTGAATACAACACCCATGCCGTATAGCATGAGGGAAAAGCCTTGTTCAATCAAAGCACTTTGCATGAGTTATCTCGCTAGTTTCTATCGTCAAATACACAGTAACAGCTAAGAAAAACACGCTATTATGTGGATAAACGCAGTATACAGAAAAATAGGAAATGCCGACAATATATCGGCATATCTGTGTTTAGCGGCGTAAAAACTATAGTTATCGAGGTATATTGTCAATCAATTCGTTAATTAATTAGCAGTCCGGCATCTTCGTCCTCAAGCACAGAATGACGAATCTCCCGCATGGCAGGCAATAAACTCAGAAAAACGCTAAATACTTCAGGATCAAGGTGTTGACCAGACATATTACGCATTAAATGAAGCGCTTCGGTTTCATCCATAGCCGCTTTGTACACCCGTTTGTGCACTAACGCATCGTAAATATCGACCACTGCGGTAATTCTGGCAGAGAGCGGAATTTCAGCCCCCTTCAAACCAACCGGATAGCCCGTACCGTCCCAGCGCTCATGGTGACAGAGAGCAATTTCAGCCGCCATATCAAGTACGCTAATGCCCGTCCCTATCAACATCTTATGACCGATCACCGTATGCCGCTTCATAATTGAGAATTCTTCGTCATTCAGTGAACCGGCTTTGAGCAAGACATTATCCGGGATAGCCACCTTGCCGATGTCATGCATAGGTGCCGCTATGCGAATATCATCCACTAATGCACGATTCCAACCCATTGCCTCCGCAATACTGGCCGCATACATGCCAATACGACGTACATGAGAGCCAGTTTCTTCGTCACGAAAACCAGTCACTCCGATTAATTTCAGGGCAATGTCTTCTTCACGCTGGCGAATCTGCTTGGTTCTCACCCTGAGTTCAGCTTCCAGCACCTCACGGTTTAGCCTGCCGTCACGCAAGCTCTGCAGCAATCTTTTGTGCTCAAGGTAATGTTTATTATCCAATCGTTTCAACAATAAAACCTGATGCCCTTCCATCGTCAACGCCTGCGCTTCAAAAGCAGCTTCTCTGCCGGAGACATCTGTCTCTACCCAAATATCAGAGGTGATCGACACCTCTCCGGGGCTTTGCCAGTGCATCATCGC
>CALHAO010000242.1 GCA_937931765.1 uncultured Thiotrichaceae bacterium | reverse complement strand
CCTGATCTGGATAATGTGACCGCCAGCTTTGCAGCGCTGGGTGATTTTGAAGTGGGGCGTTTACGGGTTGAAACCCTGCTGTTTCAGACCGGCTACCTGACCATTCATAAAGAAGAGGCACTGTTGGGTGGTGCACCGGTTTATCACCTGGGTTACCCCAACCGTGAAGTGCGTTATAGCCTGAATGAATACCTGCTGGAGCACTATCTGACCGACCAGAGTCAGGAGCGCCATTCTGTGTATCAGGCGTTTATGGCTAACGATTTCGCCGCGTTGGAACAACGTTTTAAGGTATTGTTTGAAAGTATCGCCAATGATAATTATCGCAAGAATCCTATTGCAAAGTACGAAGGCTATTACGCCGCAGTGATTTACGCTTACCTGTGTTCATTGGGGATTGATACCATCGCAGAAGATACCAGCAATCGGGGGCGGGTTGATCTGACTTTACGTTTCAAGCGCCCTAATGGTCAGAAGCAGGTGTATATCTTTGAGTTTAAGGTGATTGAGGGTGAAGAAGGCGATGGCAGTGCTCTGCAGTAATTACAGGATAAGGATTATGCCGCCAAGTACGATGATGGGGAGACTGAGATTGCGCTGATTGGCATGGAGTTTAGTAAAAGCGTGCGTAATATTGTGGGGTTTCAGTGGCAAGGCTAATACTCCGCTTTCGGTGGTCTATAATTGAGCAAAATAGATAATTATAAAGTTTATCCTCTGCTAAAAATTCACATTTCCTACACAATGATAGTTATTTTCAGTAATATATCACTGATGAAAATTCAGACTCCATTAGGGTTTTTCTGAATACATTAAATAAATTTGCATCATTTTTATGCATGATGCTAAATAAATTAACAACAAACAAAATTTTGAGGTGATTATGAAGCGTTATTCAAGAAGGCATTTTTTAGGTGCTGTTTTACTGGCAGGCAGTATGGCTTTAACCGGACATAGCTACGCTAATGATGGAACGGACACATATAGTTATAGTATGAAAAATTGGCAAACCTTGGTAGCCACCGAGATGGAGCCGCTAATTGGTCAAAGCTTTTCTGCCTATGGTGTTGAAGCGAGCTGTACAGTGATTCTGGAAACTGTCTGGGAAGGGCTGCTAGACCCTAATCGCCCAGCCAGTCTTTCGCGCAAGCAGAGTTTTGTCGCAAAGTTTACGCCAGCATGGGAAGGCTGTTTCTCAAATGACCAGATTGTTCAGCTCTCTCATCCGGATATTATGGGGCAAGGTGATGTATTTGCTATGGTGAAAGTTGATAGCCAGGATAAAAGCTATCTTGAAGTCGTATTCAACTGATGACTATGCGGACTTGGCTTGAGTTCCTTAACTCAAACTAGTCCGCAAAGCCTGACGAATAATTTCCTCCACCGCCAGCCCTTTATTCTCCAGTGGCGCAATCATTTTACTAGCCTGAGCCGGTTTATAACCCAGCGCCAGCAAAGCATTCAAAGCCTCATCAGTATCCGAACGCATATTACGCGGAGGTTGATTATCAGCACCAGCCGTTTCTGAAGCAGCCCCATCCGGTTTAGGCAAGCGATCCCGCATCTCCACAATCAACCGCTCAGCCGTTTTCTTACCCACCCCCGGAATCCGGCTCAATGCAGTCGCATCGCCAGCATGAATAAACTGCCGGAATTCAGTCTCAGTCATTCCTGACACAATTGCCAGCGCCATCTTCGGCCCGACACCATTCACTTTCAATAGGTGGCGGAACAAAGCCCGCTCTGCAACCGAACTGAAAGCAAATAATATCTGTGCATCTTCACGGACAATAAAATGCGTGAATAACGTGACTTCTGCATCAGCATCCAGTGGCAGCTCATAGAAGGTGTTCATCGATGCCTGCAACTCATAACCGACACCGCCCACATCAATCATCAGCTCGGGCGGTTGTTTCTGGATAATTTTGCCACGTAATTGTCCGATCATTTGACTGTCCTTCCGGCTATGCGACTATTGAGGTGACTGATGTGTGCATGACAAAGCGCCACCGCCAGTGCATCCGCCGAGTCGGCCTGTAGTTTGCCTTGCAGGTTCAACAGAATTTTCACCATGTGCTGCACCTGTGTTTTATCGGCGGCACCTTTGCCGACCACCGACTGCTTGATTTCTTTCGGGCTGTACTCATGCACCGGTAATTGTAAGACAACACCCGCACAAATAGCCGCACCACGTGCCTGGCCCAGTTTCAGAGCAGAGGAGGGGTTGTTAGAGACAAAGACATTCTCTATACCCATTTCATCCGGGCGGTATTGGTGGATTATGTCGCTGACACCGTTGAAAATCATCCCCAGACGTTCGGGTAATGGCCCACCGCCTAAACGCAGACCTTCGCTGTACACATGTTGTGTGCGTTGACCATCCGTATCAATCACCCCGATGCCGGTAATGCGTGAACCGGGGTCGATGCCCAGAATGCGGCGTGTGCTCATGGCGATATTAGTCTAAGGCTTCCAGTACTTCGTCCGGGATGTCGGCATTGGTATACACTTCCTGCACATCATCCAGCTCTTCCAGTGTGTCGATCATTTTCAATAGTTTTTCAGCGGCTTCCACATCAACCAACGTCAGGTTGTCGGCGCGCATGGTGACTTCGGACTCATCCGGTGTAAAACCAGCTTCAACCAATGCATTCTGTACATCACCAAACACATCCGGCGCGGTCAGTACTTCAACACCACCTTCATCATCGCTTACAACATCATCAGCACCTGCATCCAGCGCAGCTTCCATCAGCGCATCTTCATCCACACCCGGCGCATAACTCAGCACACCGATATTATTGAACATGTAAGCCACTGAGCCATTAGTGCCCATATTGCCGCCATGTTTCGTGAATGCGTGCCGCACTTCTGAAACGGTACGGTTAATATTGTCAGTTTCAGTATCGACTAATACGGCTATACCGCCTACGCCATACCCTTCATAACGGATCTCTTCAAAGTTTTCACCACCTAACTCACCCGCGCCACGCTTACAGGCTCTGTCGATGGTGTCCTTCGTCATATTGGCACCCAGCGCTTTATCCACGGCCAACCGTAGACGTGGGTGTGCTGACGGATCAGAGGTTTTGCCTTCACGTGCGGCTACAGTGATCTCGCGGATCATTTTGGTCCAGACTTTAGCCCGTTTTTTATCAGTAGCTGCTTTTTTATGCTTAATATTTGCCCATTTACTATGACCAGCCATAACTCACTCTCATCAAAATACAAAATGGCACACAGTTTACCACAGTCCTGTGCCGGATCATTGGATCAAATGCGCGATGTTTGCGAATTCGACCCCACTATCAGATTAAATCCATCATTGAAGTAAATGTCACTTGGCTTATGCATCGGGTTTGGCTACTTTTAGGGGAAGTCAGCATGTTTGCTGATAATCGTTTTTAATTTACCTTCATTCGAGCCACCACAGTAGTAATAATGTCAGCACAAAAACAAAGCACACAATATGTACAAGATGCAGCCAGCCTGCCTTTGATCCTTGCGGGGCCGATTGTCCGGCACGTGGACAGTGGAGAATTAGTCGTCTGGCTGGTGACTAGTACAGCAGCCACACTTGAAATGACCTGTTATGAAAAAGATCAGTGCTTGGGAAGTAAAGCTTTTGAAGCTGATCATGGCGGGTATGTACAGTTGGGTAAACATGCATATCTGCATTTATTGCAACTGTCACCGGAGCAGTCTTTTCCGGAAGATCAATGGCTGACCTATGATATTGGTATTGAGGCGGATTCAGCATCTGAAAAAACCGGTATGCAGTGGTTGTTTGATACACAGCCTGAGCTGATGTATGGCGATGCTAAACGGCCTGATTTCATTATTAAATCGCGGATTGATCATATTTTGCATGGTTCGTGCCGCAAGCCGCACCACATTGATACAGATGGTTTGTTGCGTGTGGATAGTGCACTTGAGGCTGCCCGCCAACCGAACGCTGAGGTGGCTGATCAACCTGCCTTACTAATGATGAGTGGTGATCAGATTTATGCGGATGACGTGGGTGGGCCGGTACTGTCCGCGATTCAGCAGCTGATTGAGCTGTTGGGTCTGCCTGATGATCCTGTGGAAGGTCTAGATAACTGCAGTTGTGGTAAGGAGCTACGTGCCAGTTCGTATAATTTTTATGGCAGAACCAGCCTGCTACCCGATGATAAAGCGGGTGCAACCTTGCGTGAAACTTTCTTTCTGGGGGGGCAAAAGCCGATATTTACCTCTGCGAATGCTGATAATCATCTGATTACACTGGGTGAAGTACTGGCGATGTATTTATTGGTCTGGTCACCGGTGTTGTGGCGTTATGTTGATCTGGATGACGTAGCGGATGCTAATTTACTACCAAAAGAGCTGGCGCGTTATCAGGA
The DNA here is from genome assembly GCA_937931765.1 of uncultured Thiotrichaceae bacterium. Classification (GTDB taxonomy): domain Bacteria; phylum Pseudomonadota; class Gammaproteobacteria; order Thiotrichales; family Thiotrichaceae; genus Thiolinea. Next base: position 1,851 of record CALHAO010000242.1, on the reverse strand, counting down.
TGAGCTGGTTTATGTGCAGTCTTTTATCGATGGGTTAGGCAGGGTGCAGCGGGCGCTGGCACATGTGCCAGTGTATATGATCTTCGATGACCATGATGTCACGGATGACTGGAATCTGACGCGTGGCTGGGAAGAAAGTGCTTATGGCCAGCCATTTTCGCGGCGCATTATCGGTAATGCACTGATCGGCTATTTATTGTGTCAGGGCTGGGGGAATAAACCGGAGAAATTTCCGTCAGACTTGCTGGATCAGGTGCGGTGCGTGATCGAACACGATACGCAGCAGGCGCATGATAGTTTGGTTGATCGTTTGTTGAAATTCAGAAGCTGGCATTATTCATTGGATACGCAGCCGAGACTGGTGGTGCTGGACACGCGGACGCAGCGTTGGCGTTCTGAATACGGGAGAGATCAACCTTCCGGTTTAATGGATTGGGAGGCGCTGAGTGATTTACAGCAGGAGTTGATCGGTCTGGATTCGGTGATTTTAGTGTCACCTGCGCCGATTTTTGGTGTCAAGCTGATTGAAGTGGTGCAGCGTATTTTTACTTGGTTTGGCCATGCTTTAACGGTTGATGCTGAAAACTGGATGTCACATCGTGGGGCAGCGGAGGTGATTCTGAATATTTTCCGGCACCCGAAAACACCGCATCACTTTGTGATTCTGTCTGGTGATGTGCATTATTCCTTCGCCTACGATGTGCGTCTGCGCGATCATGAGGATACCCCGAAAATCTGGCAGATCACTAGTTCAGGCATCAAAAGTACTTTCCCTGAACGTTTATTACGGGTCTTTGACCGGATGAACCGTTGGTTGTTTGCCAGTCATTCACCGTTAAATTGGTTCACCCGTCGCCGTGACATGAATATTCGTCCGCGCCGACCGGCAGAGCATAATAAGCGCTACCGGCATCAGCGTTTATTGAACGGTAATGGTATCGGGCGGATTAGGCTGGGTGACCAAGGCGAACCGAAAGTCATTGAGGTGTTGTGGGTGGATGACCAGGATATTGAGTTTGGCAAGGGTTATGAGCGGGATTGGCATTAATTGAGCCTCCGGCCCTTATTCATGGCAAAAGACTACGCTTACAGGGCGTAGTCTTTTTGATTAGTCATCGTATTACTAAAACGTTGTTGTGTAAGCGATTCCGATACTGTCTTGTTTCATGCTTACACTGGCCGGTGATGCCGCGAGTGGGTGAGGGCCGACAGGGATAAATGCACCGGGCGATGTCGGGCCAGCCTGAGTTTGTGCTGAATCACCATTGATTTCATTTTCAAATGCATGCATGTATTGTGCTGAAATTTTTGCTGTATTTGATAGCTTCCATTCCAGCCCAAGCGTTAAGTGATCTTCAACCGTGGCCGGTGCCAAAACATTAAAGGCTGTCTGATCATCTCCGATGGGCGTGCTGCCATGATTGTATCCCCCCAGCAAGGTAATTCTGTCATTGAGCTGATGTTTGATGCCTATCTTAAAGACATTCTGATCTTTCCAACCAAAACCAGCCCCATTATCATCACCTAGCAATGGCCCCTGTAAAGCGGTTCCGGGAGGAATTTGCCCTGTAGCTTGTCCCACCAACTGTTGTTGCAGTGGTGCGGTATTGTTGCCATTTGAGATGGACTTTACATCGGTATAGTTAATTCTTGCTACATCAATAGCGATGGTCGTTTTATGTGTTGCCTGGATTGAAAGCCCTGCTGTCACCATACTAGGGATGTCAAAATCACCTTGTTCCGCCAGTAGCCCACTGTATTTATCAAATGAACTCATATTGGTTTTGCTGCGGTAAGCCAGGCCTGCTTTGATTGTTGGTGTTATCTGACCCTGCCAGCCGACAGTAACCC